>JARFQH010000335.1 GCA_029287875.1 Desulfobacteraceae bacterium
GTTTTCAAAAAGCTCAAGGGACACGGCAAGCTGACGGAAAAGAATATCGAGGAAGGGTTGCGGGAAGTCCGCCTGGCTCTCCTCGAAGCGGATGTCCATTACCGCGTCGCCAAAAAGTTTATCGCCGACATCAAGGAGCGCGCCCTGGGCCGGGAAGTTCTGTTGAGCCTGACCCCCGGCCAGCAGGTCGTCAAAATCGTTTTCGAAGAACTGACGACCCTGATGGGAGCCCGCAACGAATCCTTGAATCTCGCGGGGACCCAGCCGGTAGCGATTATGCTGGTGGGGCTGCAAGGCTCCGGCAAGACCACCACGGCCGGCAAACTGGCCATCCACCTGCGCAAAATCGGTAAAAAGCCTTATCTGGTGCCGGCGGACGTCTATCGACCGGCTGCCATCGACCAGTTGAAAAAAGTGGGCGACCAGCTGTCGGTGCCGGTATATGCGTCCACAAGCGACATGGATCCGGTCCGGATCTGCCAGGATGCCCGCACGGCAGCGGCCAAGGATGGCTGCGACACCCTTTTGCTCGATACGGCCGGACGGCTGCACATAGACACGGCGCTGATGAACGAACTCAAGTCGATCCGCGAGGCCGTCGAACCGTCCGATATTCTACTGGTGGCCGACGCGATGACCGGCCAAGATGCGGTGAACATCGCCAATGCGTTCGACGAAGCGCTGGGCATCGGCGGTGTGATTCTGACAAAAACCGACGGCGACGCCCGGGGAGGCGCCGCGCTTTCGATCAAGGCCGTAACCGACAAGCCGATCAAATTCATCGGTGTCGGCGAAAAACTCGATCAGCTGGAACCGTTTCATCCGGAACGGATGGCGTCGACCATTCTGGGGATGGGAGACGTTCTGACGCTGATCGAAAAGGCGCAGGCCACGGTAGATGAAAAAAAGGCGGTCGAACTCGAGCGGAAACTGCGAAAAAGTCAGTTCACCTTGGAGGACTTTCGGGATCAGATGGTTCAAATCCGCAAGATGGGCTCTCTGTCGGATCTGTTGAAGATGATCCCCGGGGTCGGCGGCAGCAAACAGCTCAAGAATCTCAAGGTCGACGACCGGGAATTGGTGAGAATCGAAGCCATCATCAACTCTATGACTCCCGAAGAGCGTCGCCGACACGCCGTCATCAACGGCAGCCGCCGCAAACGGATCGCCGGCGGCAGCGGTACGAGCATACAGGACGTCAACCGTCTTTTAAAAAATTACACCCAGGTTATGAAAATGATGAAAAAGCTCAATAAAAGCGGCATGCGCGGTTTCTCCCGCGGTATGTTGCCCTTCTGAAGGAGAACACGATGGCAGTTAAAATCAGATTGGCCCGGCACGGCGCGAAGAAAAGACCTTTTTATCGTATTGTGGCGGCAGACAGCGAAGCACCCCGGGACGGGAAATTTCTCGAGAATCTAGGCACTTACAATCCGTTGCTCGACCCCGAAAAGGTTACGGTCAAGACCGAACGAATCAAGCACTGGATGGAAAAAGGCGCCACTCCGACCGCAACTGTTAAAACCATATTGAAGAAAAAAGGTTTTTTTACCGTGTCACCCTAGCAGTGGTGTCAATCCGTGAGGTGAACCCCCTTTATTCTCAACCGCCGACAAAGGAGATGGAGCTATGAAAGATCTGATCAGCTATATTGCGCGGGCTCTGGTTGACAATCCGGAACAGGTGTACGTCTCAGAGATTCAAGGCAATCAGACATCCGTTCTGGAACTCAAAGTTGCGAAAGAGGATTTGGGGAAAGTCATCGGAAAGCAAGGACGAACGGCGCGGGCCATGCGGACTATCCTGAGCGCTGCATCCGCCAAAATTAAAAAACGCACGGTATTGGAGATCCTCGAGTAGTTTCGTGAAGATCGGCGGCGCCATCCCAATTGCAAAAATCGTCGGCGCCCATGGACTGCATGGGACCTGCAAGGTCTATTGTTACGGAGAGTGCGGCGATATATTCGGTACCGGCCGTGACATTTTCGTTAAATCCGCCGACGGGGTCCTGCTGAGTTACGAAATCGACTGGGCCAAACCACACGCCCGGACCGTTTTGCTGGCCCTGAAAGGCATCACCGACCGCAGCCACACCGACAAGCTGATCGGCTGCGAAATCATGATCGACAAGTCGAATCTGCCGGTACTGCCTGCCGGCACCTATTACTGGCACGATCTCATCGGGCTTTCGGTTTTTACGATCGAGGGCCGCTTTCTCGGACGGTTGGCAGCCGTCATGCCGACCGGAAGCAACGATGTTTACGTTGTCAGAAAGCCGGAGGACAGTAAAAAAGAAGAGACACTGATACCGGCCCTGGGCTCTGTTGTCGTCGAAGTCAACCTTGCAGAGAACCGGATGCTTGTGGATCTTCCGGAAGGGCTTATTTAGACCGTCGCATGGATTTTACTGTTCTGACAATCTTTCCCGATCTGTTCACCTCCTTTCAGGCTCACGGAATCATCAGACGGGCGATCGAAAAGGAGATCATATCCCTTAACGCTGTCAACATCAGGGAGTTTACGACCGACAAACATCAGGTCACCGATGACCGGCCTTACGGAGGCGGCAGCGGTATGGTAATGAAACCCGAGCCTCTGGCGGCTGCCGTCCGCGCCGCGAAAGAGGCCGTTCCGACGGCGGCTACGGTTTTGCTGACGCCCCAGGGAAGGGTGTTTGATCAAAAGACCGCCCGGGAACTGGCGACTTTGAACGGGTTGATATTCGTCTGCGGCCGCTATGAGGGAATCGACGAGAGAATCAATCAGAATTACATCGATTTCGAAATCTCTATCGGAGATTTTGTGCTCACCGGCGGTGAACTGCCGGCGATGACCGTCATCGATGCCGTGACGCGCCTGCTGCCCGGTGCCTTGGGCGGTGAAGATGCAGCCGAAAAGGATTCATTTGCCGACGATCTGCTGGAACACGCGCACTACACCCGGCCGCCGCTTTTCGAAGGCCGGGAACCGCCCGCCGTTCTGCTGTCGGGTCATCACGCGGCCATCGAAAACTGGCGCTTTGAGTCGGCCATAATCCGTACCTTTCTTAAACGGAAGGATTTGCTCGAAAAACGGAACTTGAGCCGGCGGGAAATAGAGGTTTTGAAAAAGTGGTGTGCCGATATTGAACGGATCGTCAACTCCCAATCTCTATCTGGCCCTGGTCCACTACCCGGTGATCAATAAGCACGGTGATGTCATTGCCTCGGCTGTCACCAATCTGGACGTGCATGATATCGCCCGTGCCGCTGCAACGTACGGGGTCCGTGGGTTTTACGTGGTCACCCCGCTGGTGGATCAAATCACTCTGATCCGCCGGTTGATTTCGCATTGGACAACCGGGGAGGGCGCAACCTACAACCCGCAACGGCGCCATGCATTGGAACTGGTCCGAATAAAAGAAAATCTGGACGATGTGATGGCGGACATCCGCGGCGACATCGGGAGTGCAGCGCTGCCGCGCACGGTTGTAACCAGCGCCAGAAACCAGACGCCGGTGATCGGCTTTGAGACGCTGCGCCGCATGATCGGTGAGGGGCTCCCTTACCTGCTGGTATTCGGAACGGCCTGGGGATTGACTGAAACACTGATTTCAACTGCGGATTTCGCCCTTGCACCGGTGAAGGGACCCACCACCTACAATCATTTGTCGGTGCGTTCGGCGGTAACGGTCGTCCTGGATCGGCTCCTGGGCCGATAGGGCAAGGGACCGGTTGTGTCAGTTATAGGATTCCATCGATTTTACGTCAAAGCCGCCACAATGCCATAAGATGACGCGCCGAAGCCCGGATGAGCAGAGATGCCACCACGGGTTTAAGGTTACAGGTTCCGGGGTTCCGGGTTTTGAGTTTCAAGTTTCGAATTTCTATTTTCGTACTGAACGGTCATGGTCCTACGGGCCGCCACAGTGCATGAAAATTCTATTTTCGAACTAAACGTTTACTATATCAGGATTTCTGGAGGTCTAATGGAGAAGATCAAACAGTTGGAAAGGGAAATGATGCGGCTTGACCTGCCGGACTTTGTGCCCGGTGATACGGTCAAGGTACATGTTAAAATCAAGGAAGGTGAAAAGGAGCGGATCCAGGTATTCCAGGGAGTTGTCATCAGCAAGCGCAAGGGGATGGCCGGCGCCTCTTTCACGGTGCGAAAGGTATCCTACGGTGTAGGCGTCGAACGGATCTTTCCGCTGCACTCGCCCGTCATCGAAAGGCTCGAAATCATCACCAAAGGCCGGGTGCGACGGGCCAAAATATACTACCTGCGCAAACTCAGAGGCAAAGCGGCGCGGCTGAAGGAGCGCCGTTTTTAGTGCCCCCCGCACAGCGCATGCAAACTTATTTTTCCTTGAACCCCAAATGGGCGCCGCAGGAAATCGCGAGAGGGAAACATGCCTTCGATTGAGGGGAACCGGCCCACGATTTTAAAGTGCGCCAACCGCACATATCGCCGGCCGGTCGCCAAATTGTCGTGTTTCGACCGAATAGATGGTGCTGCTGCCGATGGGGCTGCACCGGCTCGCTTGGCGAAAACCGACCTCTGGGTCTATGAAAAGAAGGCTCGGGCCAACGGGCATTTGACGATTGCGGGTATCGACGAAGCCGGTCGCGGTCCGCTGGCCGGACCGGTCGTGGCCGCGGCCGTGATCCTTCCGGATCGATTTCCGTCCGCG
>JARFQH010000391.1 GCA_029287875.1 Desulfobacteraceae bacterium
CTCGGCAGCGAGGGTGAGGTCGATGACCGCGTGGTCAGTCATCTTTTCAACCTGCCCGGCTATGGCGACACGCACCGGAGCGTCGCCGCCTGGCTCTACTACAAAACCGATGCCTGTTTCCTGCAGGATGCCGACAACCTGATCATGAAAACCGATGACCTGGTGGCGGTGCTCGAGTTTCTGCGAGAAAAGTTTCCCACAATTTCGCGGGTCACGACCTACTCCCGGTCACGAACGGTGGCCCGTAAATCCCTCGAATCTCTCCGGCGGATCCGGCAGGCCGGCCTCGATCGCGTTCATATCGGCCTCGAGACCGGCTACGATCCGTTGCTCAAATTGATGAAAAAGGGCGTCAGCGCCGCTCAGCAGGTCGACGCCGGACGGAAACTGCTGGATGCGGGCATGGAGTTGTCCGAATATGTTATGCCCGGCCTCGGGGGTCAGGAAATGTGGCGCGAGCACGCCGTCGCCACCGCCGATGTTCTCAACCGCATCAACCCGCATTTCATCCGCCTGCGCAGCCTGAGAGTGCCACAGCGGGTCCCCCTGCATAGCAAATTAGCCGATGGCTCGTTTACCATGCAGACCGACGACATGCTGGCTGCGGAAATCAAACTTTTTATCGAACACCTGGACGGAATAACCAGCACGGTCGCCAGTGACCACATCATGAACCTGCTGGAGGAAGTCGGCGGCAAACTGCCCGAAGACAAGCCGAAAATGCTCGCTGTGATTCGTCGCTACCAGGGACTCGGAGATACCGATCGCCTCATTTATCGGGCCGGCCGCCGCGGCGGGGCCTACCGAACCCTCGACGATCTTCGCACCGATCCGACGACCTACCATAAATTAAAGAGCCTCATTGTCGAATTACAGGAAAAAGAGGGCACGGAAGGGGTCGAACGATTTCTGGCTGAGCTTGTTGACCGGTATATCTAAACTTATCGGTTCAGGGTTTAAGCCCGCCCTGGCGCGATGGGACGTGGCTATAAAATTGTTTGCATATTCTATAGACGTTGCTTTCCATCACCACATCTTTCCAAACCGGGTCTGGGCCAGGGGTTCAAAGGTTCAAGGGTTATAAAATAAGGAGTTGCAAAACGGATAATATGGAATCGATCAGAATACTGGGCACCGGCTCTTATGTTCCGCCTCGGGTCCTGACCAACCAGGATCTGGTCGCAATGGGACTCGACACCTCCGATGAATGGATCACCAAGCGCACCGGGGTGCGCGAGCGGCGTGTGGCCGCGCCGGACGTCACGGCTTCGGACCTCGGATACGAGGCGGCTGTGCGGGCGCTCGACATGGCCGGTTTGGCCCCCGCCGACCTGGATCTCATCATCATGGCCACCATCACCCCGGATACGTGCTGCCCGGCGTCCGCCAATTGGTTGCAGGCCAAACTCGATGCACCCCGAGCGGTCACTTTCGACGTCACGGCAGCCTGTTCCGGATTTATCTTCGGGCTCAACGTGGCCGAGCAGTATCTGAAAAACAAAACCGTCAGGCACGTGCTGGTGGTGGCCTCCGAAATCATGACCCGCACCCTGAACTGGAAAGACCGGACGACCTGCATCCTCTGGGGGGACGGTGCCGGCGCAGCGCTCCTGGCCCTGGGCAATGAGGGACCAGAGATTCTATCGACGCACATTCACACTGACGGCGCCAACGGACAAGACCTCCTGCTGCCCGGCGGCGGCTCGAAAACCACGCCTATTTGCCATGAGAGTGTCGACAAGGGGCTGCACACTCTGAACATGATCGAAGCCAGCATGAGCTTTAGGGTCGCCGTTCGTTATTTCATGGATGCGATCAAGGAGGCGGCCGAACACAACCGTATCGCCGAGAAGGACATCACCTGGTTCATTCCCCATCAGGCCAATATCCGCATGTTTCAATACATCTCTCAATCGATGCAAATTCCTTTCGAAAAATTCTACATGACGCTTCACAAATACGGCAACATATCGTCGGCCTCCTGCGCGATCGCCCTGGACGAGGCCGTGCGCGACGGCAGCATCCGGTCACAAGACCTGATATGCCTGCCGGTGTTCGGGGGCGGCTTGACTTGGGGCAGCGCGCTGATCCGCTGGCAGTAAGGCCGTTCTAGTCTTTTCGAGGCCACTCGACGCCGGAGCGTTCTTCAGCAAAGTAACAGAAACGGTCCCAGTCGAATTCACGCTGGCTGATGGGGCAGCGCAACTTGACCTTGCGCTCGGTGACCCCGATCACTTCCCAGTCACCGCTGCGGGGCCCTCCGTCGATGTAGATCTTCTGCCCCTCTGAGAATGGGTAGGGTTTAAATGTGACGACTGTTTGATCTTTCACCTGCCGTCCTCCATGAATTGATTCATATCAAGCAAACTTCTCGCCGATCGCCCGGCCGTAATCCTGGCAGGCGCGGCGGCCATCGGGGGTCGGCACCGCACTCTCCTTGAGGCTCAGGGCGCCCAGATCTACCATGTCCATCTTGTAGACGTGTTGCATGGTATCGAAGATCATCGAGGCCGATTCGCCACTGTGGGTGTAGGATCCGAACGCACCGCCCATTTTACCGAGCAGGTTCACTTTCTGCGCCAGGAACAGAAAGGTCTTCATACCGCCCGTCAGGTCTCTGTGATAGGTGGGACAGCCGAAAACGTAACCGTCGTACCCCTCCAGGTCTTTTTCACTCTTTATTGCCGAAATCTTTTTCAAGTCCGCCGTATGCCCCACGATTCGGACCCCCTCGGCGATGTAATCGGCCATCTTTTCGGTGTTACCGGTTCGGCTGACATAACCGATGAGTACTTTTTTCATTCGCGGTCTCCTTTCTTTGCAATGTTTGTGAATGAAATGTGAACACCCAAACCATCAGGCACCGGCAAGTGGTGCCCATAAGTGCTTCCCGCAGCTCCTGCCGCACGGGCGATGTGAAATGATGACCGGTTTTCCGTTGTTTATTCGCCGGATGTAGGGGCAGCTGCGTTGCCCTTGAATTTGAACAGCATTAGCACCTTTTTTCCGCTGGTACCAATGTTTTTTTAACGCATATCGTAAGGACCGGGGATGTGCTTTTCATCCGGTTGGTGTGTTGGAACGGGGACTATAGAGCTCACTCAATGTTAGCAACTTATTGCGTCGCGGCCCTTAGGATCGCGGGTTTGATGACGTGAACAAAATAGCCAATTGTTAAAGCAAAACTTTTAAAAATAATATTGCGGAATGGTGAAATGCGAGGCCGGGGCCCATTCCGAAGTTAAATAGGTCCCGGCCGATAAAAATCTAAACGGTGCTCAGTGCTCCGCTTCGTACATAATGCACTATAATTTTATGACCTATTGTTGTTATGCTCACTCAGCATTGAGTGCTAACCCGTAAATTCGTACTCGTACTTACGCATCATCGATGGGCTTAGCCGGCCTTCACC
>JARFQH010000018.1 GCA_029287875.1 Desulfobacteraceae bacterium
CCGATACGATGAGCATGCACGCCTTCGGCGGCTACCAGACCTATGATTTAAAGACCGCTCGGACACCACTTGGAACGCCTGCAGAATTTAACACCGGCACCGAAAGCACGTCGGTCAACTCGTGGATGCTCGGCCTGGGTGCCGATCTTAATTTCGGTCCTTTCTTTGTCAAACCGCAGGTGAGCTACTATCAGAACGGCGCGGCCGCCGGCTGGCTCGGCGATCAATATCTCACGCCGACAAAGAGAGGCTTTGCCGCTGACCTCAATGCTAATGCTGGTACAGACTTCGATTTGAACATCATCAGTACCGACGTTCTCGACGGCAATAACCTGATGGCCATGCTGGCGCTTGGTTTCAAACCGACCGAAGCGCTGGGTCTCGAGTTCGGTGTCGGCTATGTGGGCTACGATACCGACAGTGTTGAAGGTTTCAGCATCAAAAATAACTATATGGAGTACTATCTGCAGGCCGTGTTCACGGTGGCCAAGGGTGTCTACATCGTCCCGGAAATCGGCTACCGCGACTTCGGCACGGATGAGGGTGATCGGCCCCCATTTATCATTGCGCCGAATACCGACAATGGCAGCCTGTTTTACGCCGGTGCCAAATGGCAGATCGACTTCTAATTTAGATTCCGTACCACCGAATCTAAGTACCTAAACAAAAAAACCGGAGCTTCGGCTCCGGTTATTTTATGGCGGTGGCGGACATGACCTCTTGACAAAAATAAAGAAGTGTGGGAAATTCCCACCATGAGCATATACAAAGTCGATACCAAAAAGCGGATCGTCTTGCCGGGCGGGCGACCGGGGGATGTTTTCGACATCCAGCAGCAGACGGAAGGCCGTTTCCTGCTGATCCGACTCGAGAAGCCGGAGCGCAGCGAACGCATGAGCAAAAAGGCCTGCCTGGAGGCCATGCGCAAGGCCCCCCTTCGACCAACGCTGACGTGGGAAAAACTTCGCGAACTGACCCGCGAACCATGATCCTTCTGGACACCAACGTACTCGTCTACGCCTTCGATTCTGACGCGCCATTCTGTCAATGGGCCAGAGATACGATCGCCGATGCTGTGGCCGGTGACGGCGCCGCTATCAATGCGGTGAGCCTGGCCGAGATTTGTGTCGGCGATGCGGATCCAGCAACCGCCGCCGACCGGATACGCAGCTGGGGTGTCGCGATCCTCGATGTGCCCGCCGCGGCGGCCGACGTCTGTGCCACGGCCTACCGCCGGTATCGGAAGCGGCGGATGTCTCAGTCTGATGCACCCGTTCCTGTCATGCCGCTGCCCGACTTTTTCATCGGCGCGCATGCCAGGATCATGGGCTATGAACTCGCCACTGCGGACCGAGGTCGGTTCCATACGGACTTCCCTTCCGTCTCTCTCATAATGCCGCCATGATGTCACCGGGTTTCGCATCGCTGGGGCCCTTATCCCTGTCGTTAGAAAATCGACTTGTTCTGCCGGGTCGTGTAGAGTCTTAGTTTGTAACTTCTCCGCAAGATGCGAAGATGTGTTGTTAAAGTGAAACCACCTGATTTATCGGGAATAGGGTTACAGGTTTCAGCGCCGCCTCTGGCCGCCCAGTCTGATCGTGTAAGAAACACTTTTAAGCTTCTGTAAAAATTCCAAATCATAAATAATAACCTAAACTAATCGGTTCATGGTTCAAAGGTTCAGAGTTCAAAGGTTCAAGGGTTAAAGGAAAGACTTCAATCCTTCAACCCTCGTATGAAACTTAACGGTGCGATTCCCGATGGAGAGGTCATCTTTAGAGATACTATCCTGAGTATTGGGATATTCAAAAATGTCAAAATACAAGCACCAAAATACAAATAAATTCCAAATGACAATATCCAATGACCCAAACAGGTTTGTCATTTGGAATTTGGAGCTTGGAATTTGATATTTCGAATACATCGATGCTCGGGATGGATCTATAAAGTTTGCCTTTCTAATTGGGTATAACGGGGTTTACGCCTGCCGCGGCGTGTTCTGGGAGGGGTCGATACCGACACGGCGGGCCAGATCGGACGTGAACAGGCCCTCCGGGTCGAGCTGCCGCTTGATCTCCAGGAGATCCCGATAGCGGGGGTAGACCCGGTAGAACTGTTCGGGCCTCAGGACCTGGTCCTTGGCGAGGTGGATCTTGCCGCCGCGCCGGACCGTCGCAGCGATGAGGCGGTCGACAGCCTCGCGGCTGGCAGCCGCCTGGTGCTTCTTGGGGTGGAACTCGAAGTTGAGGCTGTAGCCATCCTCGGAAAAGGAAATCAGGCAGTCGTCCGCTTTGTGGGCCCGCAGGATGGTTGTTACCGGGGGGCAGGGCGACGACCGGCAGATCCGCATCAGCTCGATGATGGATTCGCGCGCGCTGGATCGCGGAAAGCTGAGCTGAACCGTGTATCCGCGGGGGCCGCACACCAGATGGGCCGGCGGTACGGTAAAGCTGGCCTCGAAATTGAACCTGAGGAAGAGTTCGCTGTTCGAGGAATGCCCGGTTTCCGACACCAGCTCGCACATGGCGTAGTAGAGCCGGTTGAACGAATTCATCATGAACCGCTGGCCTTGAAGCATGAGAGACAGGACCGGGCCGAATTTTTCATGCAGCGCGAGACCGAAATGGCGGTGCCGTTCGAGGCGTTCGTAACCCGCTTCAAGGGCTTGACGGCGCTGTGATTCGGTCTCTTTGCGCGCGAGCCACTTCGCGGCGTGGATGACCGAGCGCCCGACTCGCGGGCCGCGAGCGTAGGCGTCCACCCACACGACGGCCGCATCGTGCGATTTTTCGATCCGCGCCATCGTCTCGAGCAACGCGTCGACGTCGGGCACCGGGATGCGGTCGATCTCGACGTAGGGCGAGGGAATCGGGCGCAGCTGGAGGGTCGCGTCCACGATGACGCCGAGCAACCCGATGCCGCCCACGACCGCAGTGAAGAGCTCGTGCGACCGATCGATGTCGAGCGTCTCGCCGCTGGCGAGCAGGAGGGTCAGGCGGACGACCTGATGGGCGAAGCTGCCGTTGTGCCAGGCATCCTTGCCGTTGACGTTGGCGCAGATCGCACCGGCGACGCTCGAATGCGATTCGGTCGGACTGGCGGGGAGCGTGAACAGGCGGTGATGGACCGCCCGGTATATATCGATGAGTCGGGTGCCGGCCTCGACGGTGATGCGGTTTTTTTCCTCGTCGATGTCGAGGATGCGGTTCATGTCGCTCATGTCGAGCAGGGCCTGGCCGTCGTTGAGGGCCAGGTCTCCGTAACCGCGGCCGGCCCCGCGCACGCAAATGGTCATGCCGTTTCGGCGACAGTATTTCAGCGCCTCGCGGCATTGTTCGATCGTCGTCGGGCGGGCGACAAGGGAGCGCGTCCGAATTGAACCGACCAGTGAGCTCACCTCTTTCCACGCCATGAAGCTCGGATGGGTATGGGGGTCAGATGCCATGGAGAACCTCTTAAATTATCTAATTATAAAGAACCTCGCGCGCCTTCTCCAAAACCTCTTCTACCCGAATCAGTTTCAGGCAGACATTGTCGCCGTCGCAGGGTGAGTTGCGGTGATTGTAGGCGGTCAGACACGGGGCACACGCCAGCGGCACATCCATGACAACGGTGCGGGTGTTCAGCGGACCGTACAAAGCGGGGGTTTCGGGTCCGAAGAAGATGATGACCGGTACCGGTGTCAGCGCCGCAAATTGACCGGGCCCGCCGTCATTTGTGATCAGGAGCGCTGCCAGGTGAAACAGGACCATCAACTCGCGCACCGATTGGGTAAAGCCGGTTAAATCGGCGCAGAAGGGCGTGCTGCAGGAGGACACAATTTTTTCGGCCAGGGGTTTATCTTCCGCGAGGCCGATAATTCCCACACAGCAGCCGTCCTGGATCAGATCGGCCGACAGGCGGCAAAAGGACTCCAGGGGCCAGGCGCGGATCGGCAGGATTCCCCCGCCGGGGTAAATCAGCACCAATTTTCGGCCGTGCGCGACGCCGGCGGACCAGAAGGTCTGCAGTCGGTTTCGCATCGCGTCGATTTCAGACGGGCTGATAGTGACTTTAGGCGGCGGCGCCTCGACGTCAACCATCCGTTTGGCTTTTGGCACCGTTTCCGATTCGATGGCCTCAACGAGGGTGACGAACTGCCGCGAGATATGCTGATAGGGGTTGTAGAGAACCGGCCGGTTGATGAAATTGCCGCGATAGAGCCCTTCCTGGGTATGAGGGTGGAAGCCGACCCGGATGGCGGCACCGCTCAAAAAGCTCAGAATGCTGCTGATCCGGTGGAACAATTCGCAGTCGATGACCGTGTCGAAGCGGATGCGGCGCATGTCCGACCACACCCGGAGAATATCTTTAAGAAGCGTGAGAATGGAGGAGGGGTCGATGGCGAGGATGTCGGATGCGGGGACGTAGTTCAGAATGTTCACGATTTCGCGGTTCTTTTTGAACAGCAGAACGCTTACGGACGTCTGGGGATACTTGCGCTCGATCCGCTCGAACATGGCGTGGGCATGAACCCAGCTCCCCATTTCCGACAGGAGAATAACCAGGATCTTATCGACCCGGGGTGTTTTTCCCGGTCTTGTCCTCTTGATGTGGAAAAGCGAAAAGACGCGGCAGAGAAAAGAGCCGAAAATGCGGTCAATTTTTCGCTGGGCAGCGATATCCATGGTTTCTCAATCTAACGTCCGCCGCATCCGCTCCAGGGCGCAGGCCAGGCGGTCGTCCGGGACGGTGAGGGACATGCGAAAAAACCCCTCGCCGTTCTTGCCGAAGGCACTTCCCGCGGTAACGAGCACATGGGCTTTATCCAGCAGGCGGGTCGTGAATTCTATCGATGTCATACCGTTTGGAACCGGCAGCCACAAGTAGAACGTTCCCTTGCCGACATGGGCGTCACTGTCAATACCCCATTTCCGAATTTCTGCCAGCGCCATGGCCCGGCGCCTGGCATAGATGCGAATCATCTTTTCGATATCTTCGTCGCCGTCGTCCAGGGCCTTGATGCTGGCCAGCTGAATGGCATTGAAGATTCCCGATGTCACGTTTTCCTTGAACTTCGACATGGCCTGGATGATGGCCGGATTTCCGGCGGCCATGCCGATTCTCCAGCCGGTCATATTGTATGTCTTGCTCAGGGAGTTGAACTCGACACAGATTTCCTTGGCACCGGGAACCTGGAGAAGGCTCAATTTCTCGCCACCGGGCAGGACGATCTCGCTGTAGGGGTTGTCATGCACCAGGAAAATCTGGTGCGCTTTGGCCCAGGCCACCAGCCGGGTGAAAAATTCTGGGGTGGCACAGGTGCCGGTCGGGTTGTGCGGGTAGTTGAAAAAGAAGACTTTTGCTCCCCGGCAAACCGATTCGGGTATGTCGTCCAGGTCGGGCAGGTATCCGTTTTTTGCCAGGAGGGGGATCGGGTATGGTTTTCCGCCCACAATCGGTATGTTGGCAAGGTAGCCGGGGTAGCCGGGATCGGTCACCATGACCACTTCGCCCGGATTGACGACGGCCATCAGAAGATTGTGGATGCCTTCCTTGGAGCCGCTCAGGCCAAGGACTTCGTCTTCAGGGTCGAGGTGAACCCCGTATTTGCGCTTGTACCAGCGGGCCACGGCGGCCCTGAAAGCGTGCATACCTCTTTGTTCATCGGTCGGGTACTGGTGATTGCTCGGGTCGAGCGCCGCCCGGCGCAAACTTTCGATGATGTAAACCGGCGTCGGTTCCACCGGGTCCCCGACGGCAAGGGAGACAAAATCGGTCCCGCAGGCCTCCATCTGCTTGATCCGGTCCCGCAGTTCCATGAAAAGATACGGGGGTATGTTCTTCAATCGATCGGCAACGATGTTCATGCGTGCAAGTCCTCTCCCGCCGCACCGCCGGATGACAGGCCGCATTAGCTTGGCGACAAGCCGGCCCAGTCTCTGATGACCCGGGCTATGCGGCGCATTTCATTTTGCGGGATAATCGGGTAAACGCAAATCTCGAGGATGGCGGCGGCCGTCGGCCGGCGGCCGTCAGCCTGCGGATGGTCCGGATGACGGAATGATTTCAGCGTGGCGCAATCGTCCATATCGGTGTTTTTCGAGTCGATGCGATGCGCCAGAAGAAAACGCCGCAGATCGTCGCGTCTTTTGGCCGCAATTTTCAAAGGGTAGTAGACATAGATGTGATTTCCTTCGGCGGATTGGCTGACCTGAATGCCGGGGACATCGCCGATGTGTTCGGTCAGCACTGCGGCGTTTCGACGGGCGCCCTCGTTAAACGCATCGATCCGGGTGATCTGCCGTCTTCCGATGGCCGCCTGAAGGTTCGACAGGCGGCTGACACGCGGTGCTGACTGTGCGAATGCCGCAAGCAGGTCATCGCCCACCACCGAATCCATCAGCGGCTGTCCCAGCCAACCCTTCAACCGCAGAAGCGGGTAAACCGTCAATCCGAAAATGGCCGGGCGCGTGAGCAGCCCCTCGACCCATATCTTGAAAGCCTTTTTCAGCGTTTCGCCCCTTGGCGGCGGGGATGTTTGCGCCAGGACCCCCTCTGCCCGGCGGGCGATGTCGTCGTTTGCGGTCACGATGACGCCGCCTCCGAAGCACGGCATGTTTTTGCCTTCGGCGAAACTGAAAACGCCGATATCGCCAAAGGTCCCGACCTGTTGACCGCCGACCCTGACGCCGCACGCATGGGCGCAATCTTCGATCAGACGAATGTTGCGCTCTTTTGCCAATGCGGCCACCTCCCGGATGGGGCAGGGTTGCCCGAAAAGGTGGGTGGCGAGGATGGCGCCCGTTTTGTCGGTCACTTTTGCGGCGATGTGCTCGGCTCCGGCATTGAAGGTATCCGGATCGACATTGCAGAAAACCGGCTCGAAACCGAGCATTTTCGCCACCATCGGCATGACCGGAAAGGTGAAAGCCGGGAAGATGATTTCGGCACCTTTGTCGAGGTCCAGTGCCTCGAGGGCCAACTGGAAGGCCGTGCGTCCCGAAGATGCACCGAATACGTGGGGAAAACCGATCCAATTGCCGAATTCTTTATAAAATGCCTGAATATCGGGTCCATCCTCAACGAGACCGCGCGTGGCGCAGTTTAAAAGGGTTTTCAGGCTGCCCGGCGGCAGGTTGACGCACCTTCTGGGGACGGCGCCAAAAAAATCCATGGTCATCTTCAGCTCCTTTTCATTTTGATTCAAAGATGTAATGGGCAC
>JARFQH010000042.1 GCA_029287875.1 Desulfobacteraceae bacterium
AGAGACCGAGGAGAAGGAAGATTTCTTCGAGGTTGAAATATTGACCCAGCAAGGCGCCCTGGTCGACAAAATGCAGGTTCACAAAGAGACCGGACTGCTGCGCTCGATCTATTAGAAACTGCCTCTGAAACGACGGATCTATTTAAATATCAAGGTGGGGGTAATTTTCCATCTATCACAACACTATTGTGAAGGAACGACCCGATGAAAATCTGCATGTTCACCAACACCTACCTGCCCCATGTAGGCGGTGTAGCGCGCTCGGTCTCTTTTTTCGCGGAAGATCTGTACAAGGCCGGCCATCAGGTGCTGGTCATTGCGCCGACCTATCCCGGAAACGAGACACACGGTCATTGCGACCCGGACGTTCTTCGCCTACCGGCCATACAGAAATTCAACGGCAGCGATTTTTCGCTACGCATTCCGGTGCCCTTTCTGGTCGATGAAAAACTCGATGACTTCGATCCGGACATCATTCACAGCCACCACCCTTACCTCCTGGGCGATGCTGCCCTGAGAGTTGCCCGACGCAGGCAGTTGCCACTGATTTTCACCCATCACACCCTCTACGAAGAGTACACACACTATATCGTTGATAACCCGGAGAACATGAAGCGCTTTGCCGCCTTTTTATCGACCAACTATGCCGGTATGTGCGACCGGGTCATCGCGCCCAGCCAAAGCATCAAAGACTTGATTCGTGAACGCGGCGTGACGGCACCGATCTCGATTGTGCCCACGGGTGTAGACACCGCTTTCTTTGCCAATGGCGATGGCGTTGCTTTTCGCAAGAGCTACGGTATTTCAACAGGTGCGATGGTCATCGGTCACCTGGGCCGCCTGGCACCTGAAAAAAACCTCGCCTATCTGGCAAGGGCCGTGGCCCACGCCATGGAACGGCTGCCCGAGGCGCACTTTCTAGTGGTGGGCGAGGGTCCCAGCCAAAAGGAGATCGCTCATATCTTTGACCAGGCCGGCCTGCACGACCGCTTGGTTCTGGCCGGCGAGATCACCGGACACACACTGGCCGATGCCTACCACGCCATGAATCTTTTCGTATTCGCCAGCCAGTCCGAAACACAGGGAATGGTACTCACGGAGGCCATGGCGGCCGGCGTTCCGGTAATGGCGTTGGATGCGTCGGGCGTGCGGGAAGTGGTGGATGATGGCCGCAACGGACGCCTGCTCGAAGCTGACGCATCGCCGGAGCGTTTTGCCAAGGTGCTGGTAGAAACAGCCGCGGCTCCCGATAGACTCGCAGAGTGGATTCGCCGGGCCCGCCAGACGGCAAAGGCTTTCAGTCGCGAACGGTCGGCCAAAGAACTTTTGCGCCTTTATGAAAAGACCGTGCGTGCCAGGCAGGAAGCGGGTGCCTCCAAAACGCAGCCTATCGATTTGTGGGAGAAGTTTCTACTGGCCTGTCGGGCCGAGTGGGACCTGGCAACCGAAAAGGCCGAAAGCCTTTTACGAGCCATGGATGACGAAGAACAGGTGGTCGGCATCGATGAAGCGGGTTAGCAGCCATCTCAGTACCGCCCTGGTCGGCTGGCTTCGTTCCGGCGCATTGAAAAGAGGCTTAACCGAGGAGACGAGCGGAAAAAACGCCTCCGGTATCCCCGCCCGGCCGGGCCTGCTTCTGCTCCAGATCGACGGCCTTTCCTACGCCCAGTTCCAGCGCGCAATGACCCGAAAGCGGCTGCCTTTTATCACCCACCTGTTGCAGCAGACCGGAATTACGGCCCGATCCTTTTACTCCGGTGTGCCATCGACCACGCCGGCGGTTCAGGGGGAGCTGTTTTACGGTGTGAAAGCGGCGGTACCGGCCTTTGAGTTCATCGACCGCAACACCCGCATACGTCATGCCATGTTTTTACCGGCATCGGCCAATGCCATCGCGCGTCAGCTTCGCCGGTCAGGTAGCCCCCTGCTGGCCGGCGGCTCAAGTTACGCCAATATCTATTCCGGCGGCGCGGCCACCGCGCGCTACTGCGCCGAGAGCATGAACCTCGAGTCCTTGTTCCGGACGATCAATCCATTCAAACTCATCTTTATGGCCCTGTTCCGAATCGGCAAGCTGCTCCGCATCGCCGGCGTTGCCGCGCTTGAGCTGATGCTGGCCGTTTACGATTTTTTCCGTGGCCTTTTCAGTGGCAGAAACTTCTTCAAGGAGCTGATGTTTATCCCCACCCGACTGTTTATCTGCGTGATTTTGCGTGAATTGGTCCGCTTTCGGGTCAAGCAGGACCTCGCCTGGGGCGTTCCCATCGTGGCGGCCAATTTTTTAGGTTACGACGAACAGGCGCACCGGCGCGGGCCGCGATCGGCCTTCGCCCACTGGACGCTCAAGGGCATCGATGAGACGGTCAAGGATCTCTATCAAACCGCCCGCCAATCAGATCATCGCGCATACCAAGTGGTTATCTACTCCGACCATGGTCAAGAAACCGTTCGACACTATCGCGCTTTCACCGGGAAATCTCTGCGACAGGCCGTCGGCGATGCCTTCGGTCAGCACCTATCCCAAAGGCAGGCGCAAGATGCCGACGAGACCGACCATCTGCTCAGGCACCTTTACGGACGCACCGGAAACTTTCTTTTTTTAGGCCGCATGCTCACACGCTGGCAGCGGCAGGTCTCCACCGCCCGTTTCGTAGACGATATCCAGATTACCACCATGGGGCCATTGGGGCATATCTATCTGCCCGGTGCAAACCAAACGGGATCCGGCACTACCTTTTCCGATCGCTCTCTTGAACAGTGGGCCCACATTCTCAACCGTGACGCGCAGATTCCCCTGGTGCTGTTTGTAAAAAACAAGGCCGTAATGGCTGTCAACAAGACCGGCACCCATAGGTTATGGGAAGCGAGAGGGACGATTCTGGGAAACAAACACCCGGCGCTCGATCAGGCGGCCAGGGATTTGGCGCGGGTCGCGATTCACCCCCACGCCGGAGACTTTGTGATCTGCGGGTGGAGGCCCGGTGAGCAGGCCCCGCTTTCGTTTAATGTTGAAAGCGGCGCGCACGGGGGGCCGGGGGCCGAGGAGACAAGAGGGTTCGTCATTCTGCCGGCCGGCATGCAACCTGATCGCGACTGGCTGCGGCCTCTCGATTTGAGAAATCAGATTCTGGCTTACATGGGCGAGCCAAATGCGGGGCCGGGGCAATGAAGGATTTCGTCAAAAAATACCGGGCTCTCTTTTCGATGGGGCTGGCGGCACTGGCCATCGCGGCCGCGCTCTTTTTTTTCGAGGCGGAAATCAAATCCCTGATCGCGTTTATAAAAAGCGACCACACCCACCCGGCCGTGGTGATGGGGGCGTTTTTAGTTCTACCGCTGCTCTTTTTCCCCATCAGTGCACTGCTGGTGCTGCTGGGCATCCGTTTCGGGGCGGTGTGGGGCGCTATCATGATGTTCGCGATCATGCCCATTCACCTCGTCATTTCCTTTTACGTTGTGCGGGCGCTTTTTGACGAGAAGTTAAGGCGCATGGCCCAAAAAAAGAGCCGCCAGCTCTTTTCGATTCCCGAAGAGCGCT
>JARFQH010000050.1 GCA_029287875.1 Desulfobacteraceae bacterium
GGGCTGCGGGCGCGCGGGGCCGCGATGCTCGACCCGCTGCATCTGACGGTCGCCGTCGATCCCACGCGCTACGTGACGGCCGTGCAGCTGCGCTGCTACGACGCGGCGGAGCCCTGGTACGTGGCCGGCATCTCCATGGACGGCTACTACGTGGGCGGCGGCTACGGCGCGTCGGGCCGGCCCGCGAAACGGATGGACGAGCGCATGATGCGGCTCGAGCGGCGCATGATGCGGCTCGAGCGGTTCATGACCACGGTGCTGGGCAACGAGCTGCGTCCGCACAGGGCGATCAAGCCGCCGGTCAAGGGACCGAAGGCGGAAAAAGAGCGCGTGCGTGAGTCTGTGTCCTGACGCGCAGCGCTAGAGGCGCGTCAGCAAGAAGCCGGAGACGGTTCATCGAATCTGTTCGTGATCAGCCGTCACCGTTGGCCGGGGATCGGGGTCCGTGACCCCGACGCTGGCCTTCGGCCGACCTCAGTCTATTCACCTCGTTGGCAATGCCTGCCCGGCGATGAGACGCCGATCCTGCCGCAGGCGCGGGCCAGGATCGCGGCCGGGAAAAGTGAAATAGTTAACCAACCGGCACCTTGCTTAAGCCAAGAAAATAACTGGGGTCGAACCGCAGTTATTCACCAGCGTTATCTCAATGCCAGGAAAGAACCGTGGTTCGACCCCTATTATTCGCCGCTCCAAACGCGGACGCCGAGTGTGCGGGAAGGCAGTTCACCGAAATGGCGAGCATATTCGGCTGCGAAGGAGCCGTGGCGCGTGACACCCCAGCGTCCCAGGACATCGGCGACACTCAGACCATGGCCTCGACCTTCAAGTAGCGCCAAACGGATCGAGTGCATGCGCATCACCCTCGTATACGCGACGGGGCCCATCCCGAAGGCCTCTTTGAATACCCGCCGGAGAGTGCGGTCGGCGACGCCGAGTTCATGGCAAAGCTCGAGAGCGCTAAAGGGCTTTAACGGCTCTTTGAGCCGCTCTTGAATGTAATCCACGGCACGCTTCACGAGCCTCTGCCGTTCCCGAAGCGCCCTCGGCGTCCGCTTTTCCGTCGCAGGGCCGGCGAGCATGTCGACGAGGCTGCGCATGCACTCGCCTTCCAGCACACATCCTGACGCGCTGTCGAACACGGTAGGGTCACTTTGGATCGCGGTCAGCACCCGACGCAGGCTCTGTTGAAACGTGCTCAGGGCGCGGGGATCGGGCCGGAGTGCTGCCCAGGTAAAGCTCTTGCCCGGGCTATCGGCGCCTGTGAGCGCGCGGGTCGCCGCCGCCAGCGTCTGAACAGGCACGAATAAACCGACGATCACGTCGCCACGGTGCGTCCTGTTGTGATACTCGATGTCAGGCGATTTCGCGATCAGTTGTCCGGCCGACAGCCTGCGGCCCCCCTGCCACACGCTTGCCTGATTTTGCCGCGTGATGGGTATGAACGTCGCAAACCCCGAGTTGTCCAGGCCACGGGTGAGCAGCGACTGGTTCGTCTCCGCCCGGAAAATTCCCACGTCCCGACCCTGGACCAGTTGAGCCTCTCCTTGGAAGGGACCGCGCGATAACTGGCGGAATTCGCCGATCCATTGTCCGAACAGATCGCAGAAGCCGTCGAAATTCTGGAGACGGGCCGAGAATGCCCGCCCTGACGAGCGACCTGCAGTCGGAGCCCCCGTGTGCGGCGGTTGCGCGAGATCCCGGCGAAGTTGGCCAATATCGGACATTTCTCGACCTTCACTATCATTAAAGAAAAATAGTGCGCTAGAGTCTATCGAATAATTGCTGCGGCGATCCATTGTTCAAATGTCGATTGAGCGGGATCGGTTTCGGCGCAACCCCAGCCCGGCGACGTTCGCGCCCGTGGCAAGCCATCCAAGGAAACCCTCGGTGAAGTTGAAAATACAATCAAGGCCCGCTCTCGTCGCGGGCGTAACCGGCATTCTGTTCGCACTGATGGCTCCCACCTTGCTCGCGTCCGACTGGGAACACCAGGTCGGCTTCTCCGGCTTCGTATTCGGGATGGAGGGCGACGCCGGGGCCAAGGGCGTATCTGCCGAGGTCGACCTGTCGAAAGAGGACGTCCTGGAGGACCTGCAAGGCGCCTTCACCGCGCTCGTGATAGGAGACAACGGTCGGTGGGGTTACTGGGCCAGCTTCGAATACGTCGATGTTGGCGATGACGCGGCCAAGGTCCTGTTTCCGGATGTCACCAATGTGTTCGTGGAGGGCAAGGCCAACTTCAAGACTGTCATCGTCGACTCCGGCTTGAGCTATCACATACCGGGCGTTGACTGGCTAGAGGCCCTGGTCGGCGTTCGTTACTGGGGGCTAGAGCAGGACCTGAAGTCGTCGCGATCGAGCGATCTCGGTGGCGAATCGCGCAGCGTTTCCAACGACGAACAGTGGCTCGACGGCTTCGCCGGGGTCAAGGCCGAGATCCCGATTGCGAACCGCTGGGGAGCGACCATCCGGCTCGACGCCGGCGGCGGTGGCTCGGATTCCAGTTACCAGGCGCTCGGGTTAGTCAACTTCGCCGTGACCGAGCGGTGGACCACCGTCTTTGGCTACCGCTATCTCAAGGTGGACTACGAAGACGGCGGGTTTCTCTTCGACATGACCATGAAAGGCTTCGAACTGGCAGTGCTCTACCGCCTCTGACAACAGCCCGTCGGCGGGCGGGACATGCGGGCAAAACCGGTCCGGCTGCCGGGCGCTGCAAGCAATCGGAGAAAAGCGCGTGTAAAACCAGTGGTGCACGATTCTGATCGTGCTAGTACTGGTGTCCGTTTCGCGGCCCGCCCAAGGCCGCGGGAGACACTAAAACAAGGCATGAAAACCGGAGCGTTGGATACGAAAAATCCTGCTGTGCATGTCAGCTTGGATGAGCCGGTTCTCCCTTTTTTAAATACCTAAAAGCTAAACAGGATAGTTAAATACCTAAAAGCTAAACAGGATAGATTGATGCGTTTGTCAAAAAAATGGCTTATTGGATTCTCGCTACTTGGCATTGCAGGCCTTAACCTGGCAGCTCACGCTGCTGAACAAGAGAAAGATGAGCGCCCGAACATTCTGCTGATTGTAGCGGATGACCTTGCCTACGGAGATCTCGGTCTAAGTGGGGCCATCACCCAAACCCCGAATATTGACCGCCTTGCCAAAGAAGGCATGGTGTTTACGAACTTCAACGCATCACCCGTGTGTTCCATTTCCCGCGGTATGTTGATGACCGGCAATGACAACAGCCAAATTGGTTTGTCGGCGTTTGACTATGCCGTGTATCCCCCGTCCAAAGGCAAACCCGGTTACGAAGCCTATGTAACGCGTAACACCACGGTCATGATTTCCGAACTGCTCAAGGATGCCGGTTACCGTACCTACACCGTAGGCAAATGGCACCTTGGGGGTGCAGGTCATGGTGGTGAGGGCCCAAGTGAATGGGGTTTTGATCGCAGCTACGGCATCTATACCGGCGGCGCCAACCACTGGAACCGGGGAGCTTTCCATCTGGACGTTCATGACCCGGAAGTTGCCGCCAAAATCAAGGCCGGCAAAAATCCCGGCGTCCCGGATGAACCCTATTACGAAGATGGCAATCCGGTGAAGCGCCCGATTGGTGTTTTCTCTGACGAATTGTTCAGCGGCAAAATGCTGCAATATTTGACGCAGGGCGCGGACTCCGGAAAGCCGTTTTTCGCCTACATAGCCTACACCACACCACATGCACCGTTGCAGGCTCCTGATTTCATGATCGACAAGTACGTTCCCTACTATCTGGAAAAGGGCTATGCCGGCCTCAAGCGCGCTAGATTTGATGCGCAAAAAGCCAATGGCATCATCGACAAGGATGCGCCGTATCCAGGATACAGCAACCCGTTGACCGAGAGCTGGGACAGTCTTTCTGAGGAAGAAAAGCTGCGTGAAGCCAAGATGATGGCGACTTATTCTGCCATGATGGAATCACAAGATTACCACCTTGGTATGTTTCTGAACTATCTGCGTGAAACTGGCCAGTATGACAACACCCTGATCATCTATATGTCCGACAACGGACCGGAAGGTAGCGGCTTGCATGGCCCGCTGAGCAATCCGAAAGCCTTAAATTGGATTACTGGCAATTTCAGTAACAAGATAGAGGATATCGGAAGGGGCAATGCCTTTGGCTTTATCGGCACGAACTGGGCTGACGCCGCTACCGGTGGTTTGCAGTGGTGGAAATGGTTCATCGGCAACGGTGGCATCCGTACGCCGATGATTATCGTGCCTCCGAAGAACAGCAAGTTCAATCAGGCCGGGAAGATTGTTCCTGACCTTGTTAGTGTCAAGGATCTGCCGATGACCATCCTCGACTATGCCGGTGTCAAACATCCCATGAGCCAGTACCAGGATAGAACCATAAAGGCGCCTTCGGGTATTTCTGTTCGTGATTTTCTGGAGGGTGATGCTGAAACAACTCGCACCGAAGACCAGCCGGTTGCCTTTGAACTGTTTGGTAATAGCTACGTGATGCAGGGGCAGTACAAGGCGATTCGTGTTCGCACCGGCATGTGGGGTGACGGCGAATGGCATCTGTATAACAGCGTGAAAGATCCGGGCGAAACCACGCCATTGGAAGACAAGGACCCCGTTCGCCTGAGAAACATGATTGCAATTTACGAAAAATACGCCGAAGACAACGGCATTGTCGAAGTCGCCGACAACTGGAACCCGTGGCATGGCACTTTGGAAGAAGATTCCAGCAAGAAATCACACTAATTTTCGAGGTTACGGTGCCACAAGTGAAAAACCCAATCGGCTTTATGGGCAACTTGAACTCAAGTGTGCTGTTTGCAACCACGCCTGAATACGGCATGTTCAAGGCCTTGCGCAGCACGCCGAATGCAGGCGTTTGCACCCTTGAAAAGCATGAATTTGCTATCGAACCGAAATACAAAAGCATCGATGGCACACGCATTCGCTATGCAGATAACGGCAAGCAGGATGCTCCAACCGTTCTGCTGTTATGCCCGTTGCCCCAGAGCATTCTTTGCTTTGACCCGATCTGGAAAACGCTCGGCGACCATTTTCGCCTGGTTGCACTGGACCTTCCCGGCTTTGGTCGCAGTGATGGCGGCATGGAGTTCATGAGCTTCAAGGCGCAGGGCGAGTTTGTCGAAAAGTTTGTTAATGATATGGGGCTGGAAAATGTCCATATCGTCGGCCCGGATGTCGGGATGGCGGCAGCACTGGATTACGTAATACATCGCAATCATAAGGCCGCCAGTATTCTGGTAGGTGATGGACCGGCGGTTAACCCTTCCACAAACGGCAGTATCATTAACAAGGCGGTTGATTCGGCCTTCTGGCGCCGGGTGTTTATCGTAACCGGGGCACAGACGTTTGTTAATGGCGCCTACAGACTGGCGGTTCTTAATTACGTACCCAATGCAGAAGAAGTGCAGGACTACGTGCTGTCTTACAGTAATGGAAGGATTGGCCCAATTACTCAATGGTTTAAAACCTACCCGGAAAATCTGGCCACCATCGACCCTCATTTGGATACGCTGCAGATACCAACACAGGTTTTCTGGGGGGAGCATGACATTTTCCTGACCACAGAGAATGCCGAGAAACTTAAAAAACGCATTCCCAGAAGTAAGCTCACGATTTTCAAGAACTGCGGACATTACTCCTACCAGGACAAGGCAGACGAATTTGCCCAGATGGTGACTGACTGGGTCAACGGCGGCTACGAAAAGGTCTAATTTGTTTCAGCGGGAGAAACTGGAGCGGCTCTGTCGCTATATCGCCCGGCGGATAGGCCGTATAAGCGGCCTTGTGTTAGCGCGGGCTCGGTCGCGGCGGGCCGAATTCGGGGGCGGGTAGCAGGTTGAGGCCGGGCTCGAGGCGGAGCCGCTCCCGGCATCGTCGTTCGGAGGCCTTGAATCCTC
>JARFQH010000131.1 GCA_029287875.1 Desulfobacteraceae bacterium
TGGTGATGCCCGGTGACAACGTGACGATCGAGGCGGAGCTGATCACGCCGATTGCCATGGAGAAGGAGGTGCGCTTTGCGATCCGCGAGGGCGGCCGAACCGTCGGGGCGGGTGTGGTCAGCGACATCATTGAATAGCGGTGGAAGACAACCTTTATGATAGCGAACACGAAGATCAGAATCAGGCTGAAGGCTTACGATCACAAACTTCTGGATCAATCCGTATCTGATATCGTCGATACCGCGAACAAGACCGGCGCGAAGGTCGTCGGTCCCATACCGCTGCCGACCCAGATCAACAAGTTTTGTGTTCTCCGCTCGCCCCATATCGACAAAAAGTCCCGTGAGCAGTTTGAGATGCGCACGCACAAGCGTCTGCTGGATATCCTGGAACCAACCCAGCAGACCGTGGACGCGCTCATGCAGCTGGATCTTTCACCGGGTGTGGACGTGGAGATCAAGCTATAACCTGTCGGCGTCCCTTAAGCACAGTGAATTCGGCCCGGGAATCCCGGGTCTTTCGCGACGGCCTCAGTAGAACCCGTCAGACGGTTTCGATCGGTGGCGACTGACGGTCGTGCAACATCTGCACAGAGGGGTTTATAAGAAAATGTGTAAAGGCTTACTGGGAAGGAAACTGGGCATGACCGGATACTTCACCCCTGCAGGCGACTTTGTTCCAGTGACGGTCATGGAAGTTGGTCCATGTGTCGTCACCCAGATCAAAACGGTTGCCAGTGACGGATACAACGCACTGCAACTGGGTATGGGAACGAGGAAGGCCAAGCGCGTCAACAAACCGATGCAGGGTCATCTGAAGAAAAGCGGCGAAGCGACATTTGCCTGTCTGCGCGAAGTACCGGTCGACAATCCGGAGGAGTATAAACTCGGTCAGAGCGTGACCTTGGATCTGTTCGATATCGGTGAGAAAGTGGATGTTGTGGGAACGACTAAGGGCCGCGGATTTTCCGGTGTCATCAAACGCCACGGGTTTCATCGAGGTCCGGCAGGACACGGCAGTAAAAACGTCCGTCCTCCGGGATCGATCGGCACCAGTGCCTGGCCGTCAAAAGTGACCAAAGGCAAAAAGATGCCCGGCCAGTACGGAGCGAATCGGAAGACCGTGTGCAATCTAACGATCGTTGACATCCGCCCGGCCGAAAACCTGTTGTTATTGAAAGGGGCGGTGCCGGGCTACGCATCCAATATGGTTCTGGTCAAAAAAGTTAAGTTTGCCAAGTAGAATTCATGATTGGTTGGCGGAGTTCCGAGAACTAACGTCGTACTAAAAAAGGTACGACCGTTTGCGGTCCGATTCAGGCTGGACCCTTGATTTTGAGTGGGGATGACCATGGCAGTGATCGATGTAGTGAACAGCAAAGGCGAAAAGGTTTCGGAGCGTGAACTTTCGGACGCGCTTTTCAACGTTGCGGCCAAAACAAGCGTTCTGCACGAGGTCGTAACGGCCCAGCTGGCCGGCCGCCGCTCGGGAACCGCATCGACCAAGCGGCGATCAGAAGTAAGTGGCAGCACACGCAAACTCTACCGGCAGAAGGGCACCGGCCGGGCGCGCCGCGGCGATATCAAGTCGCCCCTCATGCGCGGCGGCGGCGTGATCTTCGGTCCGCATCCCCGGTCCTTTGCATCCAAGGTCTCTAAGAAAGTCAGGAAACTGGCACTGAAAATGGCGCTTACCAGCAAGCTGCAGGAAAACGAACTGGTAGTGCTTGACAAATTCGACCTGGAGAAGGTGAAGACCAAGGATTTTATCGAGATCGTTCAAGCCCTCCGGCTTGATAACGCCTTGATCGTGACGGATAATAAGGACGAAATTCTCGAGCTTTCTTCTCGGAACGTCCCCCGGATCAAGGTGCTGAGAAGTGAAGGGCTCAACGTTTACGATATTCTCAAATACAAAAACCTGGTCCTTCTGGAGCCCGCAATCAACGACATTGAAGGGAGGCTGCTGGCATGACACTGCAGTATGACATCATCATAAGGCCGGTTGTCACCGAAAAAACCAACATCCAGAAAGAAGCGGCCAACCAGGTGACTTTCGAGGTCGACCGCAAGGCCAATCGTATCGAGGTCCGGCGCGCGATCGAGCGGATTTTCAATGTTAGAGTCACCAACGTGCGGACCATGCAGGTCAGGGGCAAGTTCAAACGCAGAGGCCGTGTTCTCGGAAAACGGCGCGACTGGAAAAAGGCGATTGTGACCCTGCGGCCGGGGGAACGGATCGAATTTTTCGAAGGGGTGTAACCATCGGCCCGGGCCGTTTATGGTTCATCCGGTTTAGGAGTATGGCATGGGAATAAAAAAAGTAAAACCGACTTCACCCGGACGCCGTTTTCAGGGCTATTCGGCATTCGACGACATCACCGCGACGGCTCCCGAAAAGAGCCTGTTGCGCCCTCTCAACAAGAGCGGCGGCCGCAACGTCATGGGGCGTATCACCTGTCGTCACCGGGGTGGCGGACACAAGCGATATTACCGCGTCATCGATTTCAAGCGCAATAAAATCGGTATTCCGGCTAAGGTAGCCACCATCGAATACGACCCCAACCGCAGTGCACGAATTGCTCTGCTGCACTATGCCGACGGTGAGAAGCGTTACATTCTGGCGCCTCTCAACTTGAAGGTCGGAGACACGGTCGAGGCAGGACCCAAGGTCGACATAAAGCCCGGAAACGCCCTGCCGCTGATCAACATACCGCTGGGAACACACATTCACAATATCGAGCTGCGGGCGGGAAACGGCGGTCAGATCGTGCGAAGTGCCGGAACGTTTGCCCAATTGATGGCCAAGGAGGATCGCTACGCACTGATCAAGCTTCCTTCCGGCGAAGTACGAATGGTTCTGTTGAATTGTCAGGCCACCATCGGCCAGCTCGGCAATGTCGAACATGAAAACATTTCGATCGGCAAAGCCGGTCGTAAGCGCTGGTTGGGGCGCCGGCCCCGCGTTCGCGGAGTGGCCATGAACCCGGTCGACCATCCGATGGGCGGGGGTGAAGGTCGCTCGTCGGGCGGGCGCCACCCGTGCAGCCCTTGGGGGATGCCCACCAAGGGCTTCAAGACCCGCAAGCGAACCAAATTCAGCAATCGGCTGATCGTTAAACGGCGCTCGAAAAAATAAGGCAACCCGCAGGCGTTCATCGCGCCGACTCGGTGAGGCAAAGAAATTAGACGGGCTTTTTCGCTTGAGCCCGGCATTTGTCAGGCATGACGTTAGACAGGAGAGAAAATGCCACGCTCGTTAAAAAAAGGTCCCTATGTCGAGGCCAAACTGGTGAAAAAGGTCGAAGAGGCTCAAAAGAGCCGCAGCAACCGGGTCATCAAAACATGGTCCCGGCGGTCGACCATCTTGCCGGAAATGGTCGGCATTACACTGGCTGTTCATAACGGGAAGAAATTCGTCCCGGTTTTTATTTCCGAGAACATGGTCGGTCACAAACTTGGAGAGTTCTCACCGACGCGCACTTTTTACGGCCATGCGGGTTCCAAGAAATCGTCACTGAAGTAGCGTGGTTAAGGATCGAACCGCGCCCGTCGTTGCGATTGACAACCGGTTCGCACGCCGAGAACCGCCGATATAACAGTCAAAAATAAAAGGAAGCGTCGCACAATGGAGGTTAGAGCTGTCACAAGACACGTACGTATTTCTCCCCGCAAGGTCCGTTTTTTGATCGATGCCATCAAGGGGAAACCGGTGGAAGCGGCTCTCAATGCCCTCAAGTTCATGCCGACGAAAGCGGCCGGGATTGTCGAGAAAACAATGCGCAGCGCCGTCGCCAACGCGAATCAAAACGCCGACATCGATGTCGACACCTTGGTGGTCAGCAATATCACCGCTGATCAGGGGCCAACCCTGAAACGTTTTCGGGCGAGGGCCCGCGGGCGTGGTGCACGGATTTTGAAAAGAACCAGTCACATCACCGTCATCTTGGCTGAGCAGTCGCTGCAATAGGCCGGAGGAGGAAAAAGCTTGGGCCAGAAAGTAAATCCGATTGGATTGAGATTAGGGATCGTCAAAACCTGGGAGTCACGCTGGTACGCAGACAAGAATTATGCCGATTATATTCTGGAAGATTATAAGATCAGGCGCTTTATCAAAAAGAAGCTTTTTCATGCCGGCGTCTCCAGGATCGAGATCGAACGATCATCCAAGCGGATCAGGCTTAGAATATTTACCTCCAGGCCGGGCATCGTGATCGGTAAGAAGGGTTCCGAAATTTCACTGCTCAAACAGGACATCGAAAAGATGGTCACGCATGAAGTTCTGATTGACATACAGGAAATCAGGAAACCGGAGATCGATGCGCAGCTCGTGGCCGAAAATATCGCGCTTCAAATTGAACGGCGGGTGGCCTTCAGACGGGCAATGAAACGCGGTGTCTCGTCAGCCATGCGCTTCGGCGCTCAGGGAGTCAAGGTCATTTGCGGCGGAAGACTGGGGGGTGCAGAAATGGCCCGCCGCGAATGGTATCGGGAGGGTCGCGTACCTCTGCACACCCTGCGGGCCGACATCGATTACGGCTTTACGGAGGCCCGTACGACCTACGGTGCGATCGGCGTCAAGGTCTTTGTTTTCAAGGGTGAAATTCTGAAGAAAGACAAGGTGGAATACGAAAATCAGTAAGCTGACCGACGGCACGGCTGCATGCGACCGGCGGAAGGCCTGAGCTGACACACGACGATGACCGGGAAACAGCGAAAACCTGCCGGGACAGGAGACCGTATCTATGCTTAGCCCCAAAAAGGTAAAATTTAGAAAACAACAAAAAGGCAGAATGAGAGGCCTCTCCCACAGAGGCAGTCGTCTTAACTTCGGCCAGTTTGGCCTGCAAGCCGTGAATTGCGGCTGGCTTTCTGCTCGGCAGATCGAAGCGGCCCGTATTGCCATGACCCGGCATGTCAAAAGGGGTGCCAGAATATGGATAAGGGTATTTCCTGACAAACCGATTACCAAGAAACCGGCTGAAGTTCGTATGGGTAAAGGCAAGGGAGCCCCTGAGGCCTGGGTCGCGGTTGTGAGACCCGGCCGGATTCTCTACGAAATGGAAGGTGTTACCAGAGAGGTAGCCGAAGAGGCTTTCCGACTCGCTGCCCACAAGCTTTCGGTCAGGACGAAATTTGTGGAAAGGAGCATCACATCATGAAGGCCGGTGACGTCAGATCCCTTAGTCCGGAAGAGCGACAGCAGAAGCTGATCGAAATGAAACAGGAGCTGTTTAACCTCCGCTTTCAACATGCAACCGGACAGCTTGAAAACCCGCAGCGGCTCAAACAGATAAAGCGTGACTTAGCCCGGGTGCAAACCATCATTCGGGAAGAAGAATTGTCGGCACACGAAACCGAGTCCAGATAGAATAACCCATAATTTAAAAGACAAGTTGTTATTGCTGCCATGAAAAAACGTGGAATGAAAAGACAATTGATCGGGACCGTTGTCAGTGACAAGATGGACAAGACCGTCGTGGTCCAGACGGAAAGACTGGTCAAACACCGGCTGTATGAAAAGTATATCCGGCGCAGAGCCAAGTTTTCAGCCCATGATGGCGAAAATTCGTGCCGGATCGGAGACAAGGTCCTCATCACCGAATCGCGGCCGCTCAGCAAAACCAAGCGGTGGCAGGTCAGCCAGATCCTGGAAAAGGCCGTTTGAATTTAAAGGGATTCGAGAGCAATGATTCAGACAGAGACAAGACTGACGGTGGCGGATAACTCCGGTGCAAAAGTGTTGAGCTGCATAAAGGTCCTGGGTGGCACCCGCCGGCGTTATGCCCGGATCGGCGACATTATCGTTGTAACGGTCAAGGAAGCCATTCCGAATGCCAAAGTCAAAAAAGGAGACGTCCTGAAGGCCGTTGTGGTGCGAACCAAGAAAGAGATCAAGCGACCGGACGGATCTTTCATCCGCTTCGACGACAACTCGGCCGTGCTCATATCGGCAAGCAGGGAGCCGATTGGAACCCGCATATTCGGACCGGTAGCAAGAGAATTGCGTGCAAAGAAGTTTATGAAGATCATTTCGCTGGCCCCGGAAGTCATTTAGGATCGAGGGCCACCAGGTGGAAGGGCACCGATGAACGCGACGAAGTGTAGAATCAAAAAAGATGACAAGGTCAAAGTGATCGCCGGCAAGGACAAAGGCAAGATCGGTAAAGTCCTCAAGGTGATCCGCAAAAAAAACAGGGTGCTTGTCGAAAACCTGTCTCTTATACACATCTCCGAGCCCACGAGACGGCACTAAG
>JARFQH010000147.1 GCA_029287875.1 Desulfobacteraceae bacterium
CGAGACCCACTCGCCCGCCCACCCCCTGCTCGTCGCGGACCCCCACCATCTCTCAGCACTGTCTGCAAATCTTCTGCTCCCGCTGCACACCGAGATGGAGGTGTTCATAGCGGACCTTGCCGTTGTCGAACCGGTTTTCGCGGGCAAAGCCGAAACGGCACATCAAATTAAGGGTGTCCTTGACAAAATCGCCCGAGAGCTCGTTGCCGTTCTCTTTCAGAAGCCGCGTCATCTCGACTTCGGTCACATGCTGTTCGGTTTTGAGAAAGGTATCCAGAACTTTAAAACGGTCTTCAAAGTGGTCGATACGCTCCTGCTTAAAAAGCTTTTTGAATTGTTCTTTTTCCTGTTTATGAATCTGCTGAAACATTTTGGACCCCGTTTATTAGGATCGCGAACTGGATTACGTGAACAAGATGACGCGTCGTTCGGCCCGTTTTATTTGTTTGTGCTATAGGCTTTAAGATAAAGGTTTCGGACTGCGTTGTCGGTCGTCGGCGTATTACAATACAGCCTTCTCCCTCTGGCCTTTCCCCAAACTTTATCTTAAAGCCTATAGCAGATAACGCCGTCCTACCGTGCACTAAAAACCTAAGAGGCCTGACGACAGCGGCAGGGCTTTGCCGGTTATCGATTTGCAGTCGGCTGTTTTTGTGTCTATACACGGAAGGATAACATGGGGCGACGGTCAAGGTCCTATCGAGACGGTCCGGGAATTTCGAGGGTGCTGCAGGATCCCCCCGAACAGTTTCGCGTTTGGGACTTCACGCCCGGACCGGAACCTGCGCCACCGTTCATGGAATAGCTGGCACAACTGAGAATGCGTTCGAAGTCTTCTGCGCCGCACGCCGGACACCGCATTTCGACCGAATCCTCGCTGCTTATGACTAAAATTTCAAAACATTCATTACACTTCAAACATTTGAATTCATAGATCGGCATCGTTTGGTCCCTCGCCTCAAATAATTGTTTAAATGTATAAATATATTTAATATGGCCTTAAATGTCAAGGAATTAACAACTTATCCGTTTTATCGATATGTGCAGATCCCGACGGTTCTATACTTGTTTCAACAGCTCTCGAGCATGGTTCAGTGTGGTCGGGGTGATGTCGACTCCGCCGAGCATGCGGGCGAGCTCTTCGACACGACTTTTTTCGTCCAGCACCGTGATGGCCGTCAGAGTTCGACCTTTGACGACTCTTTTTGAAATGCTGAAGTGATGGGATCCGAACTTGGCGATTTGAGGCAGGTGAGTAATGCAGATGACCTGATGGTGCGCGGAAAGTTCGAGGAGCTTGTGCCCAACAACCTCAGCCGTGCCGCCGCCGATTCCGGCATCCACTTCATCGAAGACGACGGTTTCGACGGCATCGGTCGCTGCCAGGATTGATTTCAACGCTAAAACGATTCGTGAGAGTTCTCCCCCCGAAGCGATGGCGGTTAATGGTTTGAGCTCCTCGCCGACGTTGGGAGCGATTCTGAAGACAGCTCTATCGAGACCCGACTCAAAAACCTGCATTCCGTTCACTTGCAGAAAGGCGGAAGCCCTGTCGCCGGTCGGCACATGATGCAGTGCCACCTCAAATCGGGTCTGGCCCATTTTCAGGTTCTTCAGCTCGGCTTCCACCGCATGCGCCAGCGCTTTCGCGGTCTTTCGGCGTTGTTGAGACAGATTTAGCGCCGACTCCGCCAGTCGGTTGTGACAGCCGGTAAGCTGCTTTTCAGTAACGGTAATCTGTTCATCGACATTTTCGACTTCTGCCAGTTCCAGCGAAACGGCCTCGCTGTGGGCGAAAACCCCGTCCAGGGAGCCGCCGTATTTTCGTTTGAGCTTGTTGATCAGATCCAATCTTTCTTCCACCGCCTCCAAGCGGCTTTCATCCATCTCAACCGTTTTAAGATAGTTTCGAAGGTGGTCGACCAGCTCCTCCAACAGAAAATTAATTTGGATCAGATGGTCGACCCCCGGGGAGAGGGCCCTATCGACCCGGCCGGCTTTCTCGAGGTTTTTTCGCACGGCCGTCAGATTTTCGGCCACCGAGCCCTGCCCGCTGTAAATTTCTTCAACTGCCTGGTAAACCGTTTGAAACAGCAATTCACTGTTTTTCAACCGGTTGCGTTCCTGTTCGAGGCGAGCGTCTTCGGCTTCGGTCAGTGCGGCGGATTCGATCTCGTCACGCTGGTACTGGAGGAGTTCGACCTGCTGTGCCCGCCGGTTTTTAAGAGTTCTCAGGCGCTCCAGTTTATCCATCAGCGGCAGCATTTCGCGGTAGGCGTCGAAAACCGCCTGGCGCTGGGACAACAATCCACCGAATTGATCGAGAATCAATAGGTGATGTTCCTCTTTCAGGAGGTTCTGATGAACATGCTGTCCGGAAATGCTGGCTAAATTTTCGGTAATAGCGCAGAGAAGCTGCATCGTGGCCAGGCGGCCGTTGATGTAAATCCGGTTGCTGTCTTTACGGGAGACGATGCGCCGAATCAGCAAGCCTTCATGAGAGGTGTATCCGTTCGCGTCCATGGTTCGGGCCGCAGCACTTCGCGGTGAAACGTGAAACAGGGCCTCCAGCTCGGCGGCCTCACAGCCGGTGCGGATCAAGGCGGCCGATGCCCGACTGCCGAGCACAAGGTTGATGGCATTGATTAGAATCGACTTGCCGGCACCGGTTTCGCCGCTCAGGATGGTGAGGCCCGGCGCGAATTGAATTCTTAAATCATCTATGATGGCAAAGTTGCGGATGGACAGTTCCTGGAGCATAGGCAAATCATCAGGAAAGTGTGCGTTCTGTGCCGGAACATGAGCTGCGCGGCTGATTAAGGGCTTTTCAACCCAGAACGTAGAATCCCGCCTAGTAGAATCCCGCCTAGGGCGGGAAACCGCTCAACCTAGTTCGGAATATTATGATATTGAGCGTTTTCGCGCCTTGCCGGCCGGTTGTCTCAACGACCGAAATGGCAAACTTATTTTTTTCGACTTTATTTTATCACACAAGGGTCTGGTTTTGTAAAGAACTGACCATCTGGCCCAGGTCACAGATAAGCCTGTATTTCCGAAAAGACCAAAGATTGATATGACAAGCCGAATTACAAGCACCGCCCAAACGCCAGAATTCATGCCGATTACGGGAGACTGACGTTTCGCCCGAAATGGACCAATTGTTCTTATGAATGTCAAAGTCGCGGACAGCGAGCCGTGCTCGCATTTTGAAAAACATTTACAAAAACACCGCTATGAATTATATTTTCAGGTTAATTCGTGAAACTTATGGGCTGCTATAAATCCATTCGGATTGTTTTTAGCATTGATTCTCGGTGATAAGGTGCCAATCGACTAAAACCACACAGTCGGAATTTTAGCGCTGGTTTTTTTCTATTTCAACGTGTATGCGGTGTACTGAAAGAGACTCATATCGGACACGAATCTCCGAAGTGCACCATTCGACCGATGAGGGCGTTCATGGCGGATACCACTCCCTTGGTTATTGCCACCCGTAATCCGGGTAAAACAGCCGAGATCCGGGAACTATTAAAGGGATTTCCCGTGCAGATCGGAAATATTGAAGACTTTGGCCCGATTCCCGAAGTGGAAGAAGACGGACAGACTTTCGAGGAAAATGCATACAAAAAAGCAAGCTTCACGGCCAGGGTCCTGGGATTACCGGCGCTGGCCGACGATTCCGGCTTGGTCGTCGAAGCTCTCGGCGGCGCACCAGGCGTATATTCCGCGCGCTTTGCCGGAGATCACGCCACCGACGCCGAACGCTGTGCCCGGCTGCTGGCCGAATTGGCCGGCAAAACAGACCGCCGGGCGGCCTTTGAATGCGTTATATCGATTGCGGTACCGACCGGACAGGCCTTGACATACGAAGCACGCTGCGAGGGGTTGATTGCCGAGAAGCCGGTCGGTCGCAACGGTTTCGGTTACGATCCGATATTCTATTACCCCCCTTTGTATAAAACGTTTGCCGAATTGACCCGCGCTGAAAAAAACCACATCAGTCACCGGGGAAAAGCTCTGGCGGAGATAAAACGCGAAATGAAGAAAGTTCTGATCTGGATTCGACAGCACATGCCGGTTTTCGAAAAATTCCATTAAGGATCGGAGACGAAATAAAGTGATTAAAATCTCAAGGGGTCATGATCTATGTTCACGGCGCGATTAAGGTCGCAACTTTACGTATGTGGGCGATAACGCAACGCGGAAGACGGGCTCCAGGACGCATCATTTCGTTCGATTTATCGAGTTCGCGATCCTCAATACCGTATTTGCAGAGGGAGTTGCTCTATGATGAAGAAGAGAGAAGGAGTCGACATTGTCGTTGAGATCGGCGGGATCAAAACCCCGGATGCCGCTGTGCGGCTGTTCGAAGAAAAACTGGACACCGAACAATTTTCGAGGCTGCAACGGGTCACGCATCCCGAAGTTAAGCTGAAAATAGCCAATGCCATCGCCATGTGCCGGCCGGAGCGCGTGTTCATCAACACGGGAACCGAATCCGACCGGCAGTTCATCCGGGACCTGGCTCTTGAAAGAGGCGAAGAGTCCAAGCTACCCATGCCGGGGCACACCATCCAC
>JARFQH010000170.1 GCA_029287875.1 Desulfobacteraceae bacterium
CCCTCTATGTGCTTGGCATACGACATCCACTCAGCGGAATGGAAATAGCAATTGATACTCGCAATGACAGGGATCGAGACAGCCTTTTTGCTTTCCTCGATAAGCGTAATGTACTTGGTTAGATTTTCCTCCCGGATGACGTAGTCATAATATTCAATGGGATTTTTTCGCCCGTCATAATCAAAGTATTTATCGCTCTCACCGAATTTTTTCGCGGTTTTTATAAAATCCGCAAACTCAAAAGCCACCTCTTCTTCGAAAATGGATTTTAAGACAACTGCGCCAGCACCTTTTGCTTCGATATCTTTGATTTTTTCAATCGAGCTCGTTAATCCAGAGCTGCCGACGATAATGGGATTCTTTAATTTAAGGCCAAGATATTCAGTTGATAAATCCACCATTTTATTTTCCTCCTTTTGTACGTGGTCTGGTCTTAGACACTGTCGGAGCTGCACCATCTGCCATTTACGACGATGCTCATGCCTTCGACCTATTAGACGCTCTCGGCCTACTTGATAGGCTTTGACCGGACGGGATTTTCACCCGCAAGACAACGTCAGCTTATCCCAACCGCACTCTGTATACCACATTTGCTGATCGAACAATTTGTTTTAAGTCAATTTTCGATGGCATGTTGCAAAGGATGAAGCAATTGATCCTGATAAAGCCTGTACTCCCGAGCAACATCCGCCACGGTGTGGAAGGCCCCCGTGGGACAGCCCACATATAGCAGGCCCAGATCCATGAAGGTTCGCAGGAGCTGAGGATAACGATCCAGGAAATCCTTGACGGTTATGTCCGAATATAAACGTGTTTCCACGGTTGGATTTATTCCTTTCCGAATTTCCTGCGGCATCGCCCTCGTGCTTCCTTCCGTTTGATCCGGTATTGAGACAACTCAGCCCAAGAATCCGGTTCACTGGTCATTGTTGGAATTGAAGATAGATTTTGTCTCAGTCGACGTCTTTGCGCTGGTGCAAGCAACAGGAATTTTTTTGAAAAACAGGCGAGATGATCGATCAATGGTGTACCGGTCAGCCTTTTTCGGCAAACGTTACCAAGACATGCGGATCGGTGACAGTGATTCGTTCGCGTCCCTACCTGATCCAGCCGCTTTTTTCGCAGTTGCTGAGGGTGCGGCTCACCGTATTGAGGGTCGTACCGGTATAGTAGGCCAATTCTTGGCGGCTGAGCCGGAAGTCAATTAGGATACCGTCATTGGTTTTGCGGCCGGACTGTTTCATGGGCTTCAAATATCAATCTGCTTCTCCGTTGCGATTGCGGTAAACAAATCGGATCGGGGAAAGGTGTCCGAATAGTGAGTGTTATCGCTCATAAAATTATCGCAAACGCCATGGATGGAATCTGTGGTTTAGAATATGGCCATCAAATATTCCTTCAGACCTAAGTGGCGAATGGATTGCAGATACTCAACTGGTGGTCGATCACGAGTCCGTCCTGCATATCCTCGGAATACAAGGTTTCGCATCCTCCGAGAAGAGCGGCGGCCACGATCATCGCATCGTACACGCTCAGTCCGTATCGCTCTGCGACAAGTCTCCCCCTGTCATGGGTTTCGATGGTCAGCGGTTCAGCTGGACACAGCGACCGGATCAGCGCCAAAACCTCGTTGATTTCGATCCAAGACATGGCCAGCTTCCGACGCGCCACGTTGGCCATTTCGTTCAAGACCTGTACGCTGATCAGGCCGCCTCCCCTTACAATTGTTTCGGCTCGATCGGCTTTATTCGTGTCAGTCGACAAAAGATAAAGCAGTATATTGGTGTCGATGAACACTTTAGGAGCGGGCATTTGCATCATCCCGCTCAAACTTGAAATCGGACGGCAGCTTTCCCCGGAACTGCCGTAACCGCTCAAGGGCAGCCTCTTTGCCGGGTTTCTTCCTCACCTGAAAGACGCGTTCAGCTGCAATTAATATTTCAATGTCGTCGCCCTCGCGCAGTTCCAGCGCTCTGACCACCGATGCGGGCAACCGAATGGCCAGGCTGTTACCCCATTTCGCGACTTGCATGTTCGATTCCTCCTTTATGATATACGCTATGTCAATGTATATCACCAGTGCAGGCCAAGGTCAACTCTTCTGAACCAAAACCTTACAGATATTTGACTCTCAACACCTCCGCCATGCGGTTCACGGCGGCGAAAGCGCGTTCCACTGTGCGCTCCTTGTCTGGGTTAACCAGGCAGCACGTGGCGGGAGAAAGCATGCAGCGGGCGATGAGTTGTTCCCGGTCGATGCCCTTGGACCACAGGATTTTCCAAACTCCTTCGAGACGCTGGCTCAAGGAGGGGGTCTCCTCTTGGGCGAATGCTTCGAAACCCGTTGGCACGATACCCCAGACGATAACGCCGCCACGATCGAGAAATTTTCCAATGGCGGTGGCGTAAGCGGCGAAGATTTCCGCATTGGTATAGACGCCCAGCGAGAGCACGTCCAGATCCAGGATGATACCGGGAAAATGTTCGGCCGCTTGCACATACATATCCTCATAGTAACTGTAGTTGGGCAGCTGCGGCCAGAAAGGCACGTCCAGCGACAGGGCCTTCTCGAGGGCGTGCGCGACGTCGGTATGCGGCATCACGGCCATGGTGGTCGTCAACAAGTTCCCGGGAATTTTGTTGGTCATAGATACCTCTTCTATGAAAATGACCCCTGTTTTGGTATTTCCTTTATAACATTCAACTATAACCTTCAACCGAAACTCGCCGGCAGCAGGCACTATATCCCAACGCACCGTGTTGTCCGAAACCAAAGATAAGGACGTTGGCGCCACAGCACTTGTTTCAATTCCCATACCCTTGAAAAATTTTTTATTGAGTAAATCAACTAAAGAAAATATGAGAATATAACCAAGGTTGAGCGGTTTCCCACCAGGCGGGATTAACGGTTCCCAGTTAAAGTTCCATAACCGGTCTCTCATAATCGTATTACGCGTCAATTGAGCCGAATTCCATATTTCACCCAGTGGGTTAAAACGGCCAATCCAAACAATGGCGTATAAAGTTTCGGAAATCATCATTTTACAACCTTTGAACCCTTAACCCTGAACCGACCAGTTACGGTATGCTCTCTCAAAAGGATTCTTATGAAAGTCGTTGTTCTCGGCGGACTGGGAATGCAGGGCAAGGCGGCCCTGGTCGACCTGGTAAACGTCGACCCGGTTGATGACGTCATCTGTGTCGATGCCGATCTCAAAGGCTGGAAACAGCTCGAGGAAATCGTCGACACATCCCGGATTCTCCCGGTTCAGGTGGATGGCACGTCTCCGAAAGCGCTCTCATCTCTGCTCGCTCAGGATGTGGATGTCGCCATCGACTTGCTACCCCTGCCCCTGATGGTTAATGCCTTCGAAGCCGCCCTCGAAGCCGGTGTCCCGCTGGTAAGCACAAACTACGGCAAGCCCATCCGCCGCCTGCACCAGGCCGCAGCCGCAGCCGGTGTCGCGCTGATGCCGGAGTGCGGGCTGGATCCCGGCATCGATCTGATCATCTGCGGCCACACCATCCGGCAGTTCGACCGGTTAGAGCTCATCGACTCTTATTGCGGAGGTTTGCCGGAACGCACGGCCTGCGACAACCCGATCGATTACAAAATCAGCTGGAACTGGGACGGCGTGCTGCGCTCACAGAATCGCGATTCCGTCTTTATCGAGGACGGACGTCGTCTCGAAGTGCCTGCCGCCGACCAGCACACCAGCAAGATGATTCATCAGGTCGATTTCCCGGGTCTCGGTGCCCTGGAGGCCATCCCCAACGGCGACGCCGAATTCTACACGCAACTTCTGGGCGTATCCGCCGACGTCCGTCGAGCCGGCCGCTATTCGCTGCGCTGGCCCGGTTGGTGCGCCTTCTGGCAGCCCCTGAAGGCTCTCGGTTTTCTCTCGGATACGCCGCTGCCGGGACTGCCGTGTCCGGTGAGCCCGCATCAGTTTCTGGCCGAACTGATGCCCCCTTTTCTTCAGTATCGTGACGACGAAAAGGATCTGGTAGTTATGCTGAACCGGTTCGAAGGCCTCAAAGACGGCCGTAAAAAATCGATTCGGTCCTATCTTCTGATCGAGAGGGATCTTCAGACCGGCCTTTTCGCCATGAGCGCCGGCGTCGGTTTCACGGCCGCTATCGTGGCCCGGATGATCGCGCGCAAACAAATTCACGCGGCCGGGGTGCTCAGCCCGGCACTCGATGTTCCTTATGAGGCTTTCATGTCGGAATTGTCCCGGCGCGGAATCTTGGTGAAGGAGGAGGTGGTCGTCGAGGCAACATGAGATGACGGCATCCTTTTATGAGTCTTAGAGACCTCACGACTGTCAAGATATTTTTTCGCAATGTGGAATTATTTTTTGCCGGGGCCCTTAGATCTTAAGGATTTTTTTTCCAAACAGTGAAAGCACATACTCGGTTGCCGCCCCGGCGGTTGAGCGATTCACATCCCTTTCGGGAAAATAATCGACAACCGCCAGAGACCGCATGAGGCCTGACTTGGCAATCATTTCCATGGCAAGGTGTCCTTCCCGGTAGGAAAGCCCACCCCTGATGGGCCGGTGCACACCTGGCGCCACGGTAGTGTCGAGCACATCCATATCCAGTGTTACATGAATTCCGTCCGTTCCCATGCCGGCGGCGCGAAGGGCGCGGTAAATCACTTCTCTCATTCCCAGTGCATCGATTTCCTCCAGCGTATAGGCGCTGATTCGTGACCGTCTGATCAGCCGGGATTCCTCATGTGATACTTCCCGCAAACCGATTAAAGCCACGCGTTCGGATTCCAGTCTGGGTTCGACACCGCCGGGGCCGGGGGGCAACTCCGTGAATGCGGTTATGCAACTGCCGTGAGCACTTAGAATTATGGTCCCGAACATTGGAAGCGACAGGGCCAGGCCAAGATAAACATCAAGACATGTCTTCGGATCGTTGGCATACACGAGCGGGATCAAATCATCGTTGATAATTTCGGCAACCGTTTCAGAAACTATTTCGGGGTCATCCCGGATTTGCCGCCGGCGGGCAATCGATTGCCCCAACTGATTCAAGCCCTTTGTAAGGTCATCAATGTTCAATAACCGATCGGAATCCGGTTCACTTTGTGGTGAAATTTCCGTCAGAACGATGTGGCGGTTTTCAGAAACGAATTCCCTGTCTCTTACAGGGCGTTTTTCCACGTACTCGGATGTCATGGCGGCCAGAAGAGCCCCATAGTTCATAAAGAATGCCAATTCGCTTCCGAGTCTGACATTTTCGGCCTCGGTGACGTCCACGATCAGGTGGTCGCTGGAAGCGCCGAGTATGGAAATCTCCGGATCAACAGGAACCATTCCTTCCACGACAACGTCTTCGCGGCCGATGTTTAAAATGGCCCGGTCTCTTTCGCCCTTGTCGACAAATTCCGGTTTGCCGCCGAATGCATCCTCACCGGTTTCCCCAATGGGCACGGACGGTTTTTCCTTGAGCTCGATAATTTCCGCCTGGAGTAAAAACGCGTCCTGAAACGTGCCGGGCCAAGAGGCGCGGTTCACGGTTTCACGGCCGAGGAGAATGCCTTCTCCGATACGGATATGATTAACGGCCCGGGGCATCTTCCCCGATGCAATCAGGTTCAGGGAACTCGAATTGCCGCCCGAGATGTAGCGCAGTTTGATACCGAATGCGGTTTCAATCCGGCGGGCGTATTCGACCAGTTGAGTCATATTTTTTCCCGAGGGTATGACGCCGCCGTAACAACTCAGGTTCGTCCCCAGGCCGGCGATGCGTATGCCGGGCAATTCGACCACTTCACGCACCATGGGCAACAGGTCGTCGGGCCAGACGCCTTCGCGCAGGTCTCCCAAGTCGACCATGATCATGGTGTTATGCACCAGTCCCCGCCTGGAAGCGGCTTCGGAAAGCGCCTGGATGACCGACAATTCCGAATTCAAACTCATATTCACTGACGTGACGATGTCCTCCGCGGCGGAAAGGGGGGGAATCCTGAGCAGTGTGAACTCGGTGGAGACACCATTTGCCTTGAGGCGGTGAATATTTTTCATCCGTGATTCGCCGATACATGCGACTCCGCCCCGGAGCATGGCTTTGGCAACCTGCGGCATCCCGCATGTCACCTTGGTCACGCCGCAGACTTCGATGCCGTATTTTCGGCACAAGGCCGTGATCGTCCGGGCGTTATGTTCGATTTTGTTCAGATCGATGGTAATGTAAGGGCCGTACGGCATGGTTAACACCCCGCATTGGATTACCTGTACATTATATCATGTTTTTGTTCACAGGCCCTGCCTGGATTTAGGGATAGGAAGGATTACGGTATTGCATCAATAAACCCGATACTCTTCAACAGCAATGCCATTGCTTCTTGTGGGTAGCGCCGGCTTAAAACACCGGCTGCCGCCATGATATTGTTCCGGTCCAGGTAAACCGCTGCATCGTGTGGCGGCAAGAGTTTGGACTTGCGCGGGTCGGACTTGATGTTATGCAAAATTTCCATGCCCATTCCGAGGCGGGTCAATGCGCCGCCGGTACCAATCACATGTCTGACGGCGGACAAGTCCCTGCCTTCCAAGATTTCGTTTCTTCCGTAAGCACCGTAAGCGACGCGCAGTTGTCCCGCATGTCGCCAGATGGAAATATCCACCGCCCACCGGGCCAGCCGGGCCGAGTTTTCACGCTCTCCGACTGTCTCCGGTATCGGCCGAACATTTTTAAACTGCCGGAGTTCGCTTCCAACGGCTTCGACGATTCGGGGGGCATTTATATAAACCCCTATATCACCCTCGACGGTCCGCTTGGATCGCGGTTCCGGGGCAATCATCAGTTTTAAGAGCTCGGGCGAGCCGTCGGTTACAGAATGAACGTCCGTGGTAGCGCCGCCCACGTCCACGACCATTACATCCCCCATGACTTCGGCCAAAATCTCGGTGGCCCGCATGACCGCTCCGGGCGTGGGCATAATAGCATCCCGGACCATTTCCCGAACCTTTTCCATGCCCGGCGCCTTGACGATATGGCGGGCAAACACCTCCTGGATGATCTTGCGGACGGGATCGATATTGAGCTCATCGATGCGCGGATACACATTGTCCACTATGAATACCGGCGTACCGGCTGATTCGAACAAGCGCCTGATGTCACTCCTGACGGTTTTATTGCCGGCATATACGAGGGGCGTCTTGAGCTTCAATGAAGCCAGGGAACGGGCGTTGTCCATGACGATTTCACGGTCTCCGTAATCGACACCACCGGCCAGGAGAATAATATTGGGTTTGAGCCGGCGGACCTCTTCCATGGCATCCGGGTAAATCTGTCCGGCGGTCGTGAAAGTAACAATGGCGCCGGCCCCAAGGGAGGCTTCCCGGGCGGCTCTCAGCGTCATGTCACGGGTTAGTCCGTGCACGGTCATCCGTAAACCACCGGCGGCCGATGACGCCGCCATCAGCGCTGCATCCCGGGTATTCACGCCCAGACGGATCTCCAAATCCTTCCGGGCCGCTTCGAGGCCCTGCGCCACATCGCCCTCGGCGACGGTGGTCAATCCCAATCCCTGGCCGAGGAAACAGGCGTTGCGTCCGGCGCTCAGCCCGGCAAAGGCACTGACTTTCGTTATCGTACTGCCTATATCGGCGACAATGATTTCGGCATGTTTCATTCGAGTTGCGGTTCTTCGTATTATTTTTATTTCGGTTTACATGGTTTGACGATAAAATGAATGATCAGCCGCCGGATATGGGCGGCAATAACACCAGGGTATCACCATCGGCAACTGTTGCATCTGTGCTGGATCTCCGCCCGTTGATCAGGCATACATGATGGCCCTTGGGGATGGCGAGCATCCTATGTATATCTTTAAGGGTAGCTCCCGGGGCGAGGTTCAGTGTAAAATGGGGCTGATCACCGGGAGCATGCCTTTTCAGGTCGCCATATAATTTGACGAAAATTTGCATTCGACATCTTCTATTCAGGACAGCCCAAGCCGATTAAGCACCTCTTTTGTTGGGATGCCGTTTTCCGTCCACCCCCGGACTTTGTAATATTCATCCAGCATCTCATCCAAGTGACATACCAGACCTTTGGCCGGACCTGTGGGAGCCGGTGTCTTGGTGAGTCGTTCGGGAAGGCTGTCATCCTTGCGCGCAAAGCCGGCTTTGGTCAAAAACAGGCGCTCGGCATTGATGATGCGCTCGCCGGCCTGCATGAGTTCCTCCAGGGTGTAATCGGCACCGGTGGCGGCGTTCAGATACTCCAGTATGCCCACCGGCGCCACCCCCAGGTCCTTGGCCGCCAGGTTACGCACGGCAAAGAAAATGCACAGCCCGGCCGAATCGATGATGGCCGAAAGATCCTGGTAAGCCTTGGTGACCATAGCTTTCCCCTCCCACTGGTGCGGGTCCATCGGCTCGGGCACCCCGAATAGTTCGAAATAGGCGGGATCGCCACGCATGTGCGATCCGCCGATGGGCGAGGTGGCATAGGCCAGTCCCATGGCCTGAGCGCCACGGGGTTCATAGCCGGGAAATTCCTGCTTTTTTGATACAGGTGCCAATTCCGGGTGGCCGTAACGCTCGGCCAGACGGTAGCTGCCCTCGGCCAACAGATCCCCGAAACCCTCACGGTAGCCGGTCAGGCGGGTCAGTTCCACCAGGGCCTCGGCATCGCCCCACTTCAGCGAACGGCCCACCTGTTCTACCGGCAGGTATCCGCGCTCCACCAGTTCCATGGCGCAGGCAATGGTGGCGCCCATGGTGATGGTGTCCATGCCCAGCTCATTGCAAATGTAGTTGGCCTTGGTGATGGCCGCCAGGTCATCGATCAGGCAGTTGGCGCCCATGGCATAAACGGTCTCGTATTCGGGGCCTTCTCCCTCCCCGGCAAAGCGGTTATCATCCACCCGGGTCTTGCGGCCGCAGCCGATGGGGCAGCCGTAGCAGGCCGAGTTTTTCTTCAAAAAGCGCCGGGTCAGCTCCTCGCCGTGAATTTTTTCCCAGCCGTCGAAGGTGCCCTGCTGCCAGTTTTTGGTCGGCAGCACGCCGAAGTTCTGGGTCACCATGACCACGCCGGCGGTACCGTTGACCGTCAGGCTCAGCGGCGTTTCCTTGATCCCTTCCTGGAACGTATCCAGTATTTGTTTGTTGAAGGCCTTGAAGCGATCCGGATCGGCTAAGGGAATGCGGCCTTTGCCTTTGACCACTACCGCCTTGAGATTTTTGCTGCCCATCACCGCTCCAACACCTGAGCGTCCGGCCGCCCGATGCTTGTCATTCATGATGGAGGCAAACAACACCCGTTTTTCGCCTGCCGGTCCGATGCAGGCCACCCTGGCCTTGGCATCGGTCTCAGAAAGCAGCAATTCGGTGGTCTGGTGGGTGTTTTTGCCCCACAAATGTTCTGCCCCTCGCAGTTCGGCCTTTTCATGATCGAGGTACAGGTAAACCGGTGTCTCGGATCGCCCGGCAAAGATGATGGCATCGTAGCCGGTGCGTTTGAATTCGGTGGGGAACATACCCCCGGAGTTGGAGCAGGTGATGGCCCCGGTCAACGGCGACTTGGTCATCACCATGTAGCGGGCGCCAGTTGGGGCACCGGTGCCGGTCAGCGGGCCGGTGGCCATGATGAGGAGATTTTCTGCAGACAAGGCATCGCAGGTCGGATCGACCTCTTGGTTCAGCAGATAGATCCCCAACCCGCGGCCGCCGATGTAGTCTTTCGCCACGGAGGGCTCCATTGGACGAGCGCTACAAGCACCGCTTGTCAGGTCGACACGAAGAATTTTTCCCCATCCGTTCATGCTGTCCTCCCTTGTGGTAAAGTGATGACATCCCCATCGGCCATGCCCACGCAGCTGCCGGCACCGACTGCCCCGTATTGATCCTCCCCGAAAACCTTCTTCTCGGATTTCTCCGCGAAGGCTTTGGCACCGGTTTCGTTGATGATTTCCCGCAGGTCTTCCGATACCAGTGGTGCTCTGCGTTCCCAGCGATTCTGGTCTTCGGCGCGAATCAGCAAGGTTTTCAATTTCTCAATCTCCCCAATAACTGAGTTCATCGGTGTCCAGGTCGGAACGACGTTCTTTGAAGTGGATACCCAGGCGCTCGCATTCGGCCAGCACAGGCGTGTAGATTTCCGCTGAAACCGGCCGCAGCACACCCGTCTGGGCGATCCTGCCCTCGGCGACCAGGCTGGCCGCTATGCCCACCGGGTATCCCACCGTTCGCGACATGGAGCTGTCGCCCTCGGGATCGCCGAGGTCGATGAGGGTGGACTGGATGCGCTGGCGGGGCAGATCTGGATAAATGGCTTCGAACTCGTGATGCATCACCAGAAGATCCACCTCCCCTTCATCGTAAACCAATCGATGCTTGAGGGTGTGGGAGAGCATCTCGAACACCGAGGCAGTGCCGATCCTCAACTTGCGGTCGGAGAGCAACCCCAGCCACTCCAACTTCTTGAGTGTCAGGGAGTGCTCCGGGATCTTGAGGTATGCGGCCACACCCGCCCGCACGTTCGTCTCCGGGCAGTTGACGATGTTGGCCAGCACCTCGCGGGTGGTGACCTCATCGAAGTCGAACTTCATTTTGCGGTTGAGCAGTCCCAGCTGCTTGATGAAGTCCCAGGTTTCGCAGTAGCCGACGTTGCGCAGGGTGCCGCGATAGATGCCGGAGGCGCCCTCGATCCCAT
>JARFQH010000216.1 GCA_029287875.1 Desulfobacteraceae bacterium
CGTCTGTCGTCGGCAGCGTCAGATGTGTATAAGAGACAGGGCAAACTGTGGTCGCCGGCCGGTTATTCAAGGTGAGGCACTAATGATGGCTAACAAATTAAATATTCAAAAATCTATTATACCATCAAGTTTGTTCCCAACTCAAGACGCGGCAGTGTATCCGGCCGGTTTCGGATTCGGTCTCTCTGTGCACGATCACCGTCGTCGCGAGGCCGACCCCGTTGAGGCTTGCCGCCGCCTCGATCCTGAAGAGATCGCTCTGGTTGGTGATAAGGCTGCTGTCAAGATCGATATCCCCGGCTCCGGGGACCTGTTTATACCAGTTGCTGCCCGAAAGATCGTGGTTGAAGGTGTCGCTTGTTTTTGCGAGTCGAAATTCGCTGATCGCCAGACCCAGATCCTGGTTCTCCTCCGGTAATAGCGCCATTAGAACCGGTATCTCCGCGGTGTTGATGTTGATTTTGCCGTCGAAGGTGAAATTGCCTCCCTGATCGGTCATGCCGTCGACCGTCAAATAACCCAACAGGCCCGGCAATTCATCTGTACCATAAAACAGCTCCGGTGTGATCCCCTTGACCTGTAATAGTTCCTTTATGTGGGTGAGGGGACCATTTCGAATGGATATGGGCGGGTCCAGATCACGATAATAGTCGGACTCGGCCCCGCTCAAGCCGGTTATGGCATCATCATCGCCGGCATCGAGCCAGTCCTTCAGGGAATTGATGACCGTGTTCACCGGATCGGTCTCATCCGGATGTTCGTATGCCAGGAAGGCCATTCTGAGGAGGCGTTCCCAAAGCTGGCGCTGATTCTCATTGAATTGGTTGCCTTCGGGGAATTTCACCAGCGCATTGACCTGGATGCGGCTGCGCTCATCGCTGATCTTAACCTCCAGCTTGCCGTCCTCGAACGGAATGGCTGCCAGCATGCTGTTGATCTTTTCGGGGTCGGCCCAATCCTCCTGCATCGAGTCGGCGGTCGTGTTTTTTTTGTCGTCAACCAGCATGGCCATAGCCGCATTGACACCGGATACCACCATTTCCACCAGGCGGTGGCGGTCACGGACGGCCGCACTGGAGGATATCGTGGCGCGGGCTTGCCGGTTGAGCTCCACGGTGGTAGCGACCAGAAGCGTGATGACCGCCAGGGTGATCAAAAGGGCCATGCCCCGTTTGTTGTTTATCGACCTTAATCGGTTCAATTTATACAACATTCGATTTATATTCAAGGCTTGCAGTCATGGCATCAACCGGCCAATTTGAGAGCTTGTCGGTACTGGGGAAACAGGATCGTCGTCTCGAATGTGTGAAAATTTTCATCCGAGCCGATCTCAAGCCGGATGCGAACCGCTCGCGGTGTGGCATAACCGACCTCGTCCGAATCTGAATCCCAGGTCTCTTTTTCATCGTTTTCCGCATCGATATAGGTGAATGTCAAGGTCTTCACGTTTTCGCACAAAATCGGATCGCCGCTCAGATCGTCGCGCGGTTCGGAAAAATCGAGTCGGTCCGAACGCCGCAACACCCTGGTGCCGTCGCGATCGGTTGTAACGTAATAAATGATTTCTGCTACGCCGTCGCGCTGGCGCTGTTGCAACGGCAGGTGGGCCATGGCGGTGAACCTCAGTTGGCCGAAATCTTCGCCTCCCGCATCGGATAGCTTCCCGACCAGGCGGTACGAATCCAGCTCTCCATCTTCCTTGGGTGGCTTGTAGGCCGGTGATTGAAGGAAATAAGCCGACGCGAGATCGATTGATATGCGGTTCAGACAATCTTTTGCCATTTCATAGGTTGTCTTGCTCTCTTGGATGATTCCGATCTTTCCGAACACGAAATTGAAAGAGCCGAACACGGTCGTGATGACGACCGCGAAGATGAATATGGCAATGAGGATTTCGAGCAGGGTGAAGCCAGGCATTGCGGGCCGGCTTTCTATAGGCGTCCGCAGCTGGTATCGCCAGAGTTCATCTTTTATGCATGGATTGGGGGAGATCATGAGCGTTTGGTCGAATCGGTTATGTCGGATGTGTCCTTTCGTTCTTTTTTAGAGGCGGCTGTCGTGTCACTTTGCTATGAAACGGTAGGTGCGGAGGTTGTAAACCATCTCACCTTCGTTGAACAAAACTTTTATATCGATTCTTTTCAGTTTTTCCACCGCGCCCCTTAATTGCTCTGAGCCCATCTTGATTTGATCACTGCTGACGTCGTCGAGGGTGACCTCCCATGAGTAAGCGGGAAAATCTTTGCCGAAATCTCCGGTTCCTTGGGCCAGTTCCTGAGCGGAGCTCAGTTCGATGTCAACCAACTTGTTTTGTGCCAGCAACGGTGCCACCGTGTAAAAGCGGGCCCCGATGGTCATTATTAGCGTCTGGGAGTGCAAACGGTAGACGGCCGTCAGAACGATCGCGATAATGGAAACCGCCACCATCATCTCGATAAGGGTAAAGCCGCCTTGCCTGGTGGCCAACCCTCGGTGCTGGCGACCGGTTATCCGACATGGGAAAAACCTGTCGGGTGCTATCGCCTTATTCCTCAAAGCCGGTATAGGCATCATACAGCTTGACGTTCGATAGAAACGATTCGATTTGAAACGAGAATCGCGCGTCGCTGTCGGACATGTGAATGATCGCCCGGTCCGAGTAGCCCTTTGCGAAAAAAAGGATATCGGCCCGTCCGGATTCTACTTTCTGGTCTTCCGGATATTCGACATCGAGTACCTTCAAATCCTCGTCGAGTTTAAAAGCATTTTTTTCGGCCTGCTCTTTGCTCTCATCCGACATGTCGTCGCTCGTGATCCACAATTGCTTCGAATCGATCCCGACATGCAGCGTGTACGTTTTTTGATCCCGAACGGCACGCTCCTTCAGGTCCTGAACCTTAAGAATGACCCAACGTTTGGTTTTGCGGGTCTGGTCGGTCAATGGCGAGTCCGGCAGTCGTGGAACGGCAACCAGCAGCATGATGCTGATGAGCAGGATCACGACGGCGATCTCGATCAGCGTAAAACCGCGTCCGGCACCGGAATACGGTGTCAGCAGCGTTCTGGATCGAAGAAACCGGGATTTGCGTTTCGGCAAGAAAAGGTGCATGATTCCGGCCTGCAGACACAGGGGGGATGGAGCGATTACTCGATCTCCCAGCTGTTGATATCCTTGTACTCGTCCTCGCCGCCCGGCACGCCGTCTGCACCGTAAGAAGTGATGTCATAGTCACCTTGAATCCCGGGTGACAGGTAGATAAATTCGTTGCCCCACGGATCTTTCGGGACTTTGCCTTTTTCGAGGTAACCGCCTTTGCGCCAGTTCTGCGAAACATTTTCTGCATCCGGTCTTTCTACCAGGGCCTGCAGTCCTTGTTCCGTGGTCGGATAGAAGCCGTTGTCCAGTTTGTAAAGTTTCAGGGCGGTTTCGAGGCCCTCGATTTGAACCCTGGTCTGCACCTCCTTGGCCTGTTCGGTGCGTCCCATCAGTTTCGGTCCGATATACATGGCCAGGATGCCCAGAATGATAACGACCACCATCAACTCGATCAGCGAAAATCCGCGGTTGCCGCGCAGCGTGCGGGGTATTCTTAAAACCATTCACCCTCCCGTAACTAAAAATAAAATCATCAAGTTTTCAAAAAGTTTTCAAATTTAAAATTTGAAACGCCCGGTTAAGAGAAAATTTTTCTGCACGTCGGGTGTCATCGCACCAGCGTGCTCATTTCGAAGATCGGCAGACAGATCGACAGGACGATAAAACCGACGATGACGCCCATGATCAGAATCAGAATTGGGGCCAGCAGAGAGGTCATGCTCATTATACTCGATTCCGCCTCGCTGTCAAAAACATCTGCCATTTTGTTGAGCATCGATTCCAGGGTGGCGCTCTGCTCGCCGACCTGAATCATTTGTACCGTCAAATCCGGAAATACGCGGGTCGCCGAGAGCGATTTCGCCAGTCCCTGTCCTTGTCCCACTTCCCTGGCCGCGATTTCGACGGCTTCGGATATCATAACGTTGCCGGCAATATTCTTGGCGATGTCCATGGCCTGCAGCATGGACACACCGTTGGCGAGCAATGAGCCCAGTGTGCGGGAAAACCGGGCAACCGCCAGTTTCTGAATCAACGGACCGACCATCGGCAGGGTGAGCAGCATCTTGTCGATCAGGGCGCGCCCCTTTTCTGTCTTTTTGAATTGCCGGAAGAATATCAGGAATGAAATAATGACAATCAGAAGGACCCACCAGTATGATTTGAACAGGTCGCTGGTGCCGATCAGAAACAGCGTCGGAGCCGGCAGCGCCTGGTTGACGTCGGCGAAAATGGCGGTGATGGAGGGAACGATGTACACCAACAGCAGGACGAGGATGAGGGTTCCCATGACCGTCATGAGCGCCGGGTAGGCCAAGGCCGACTGAATGCGATTTTTCAGCTTCTGCTGTTTTTCCATGATATCGGCCAATTTTTCTAAAACGATTTCGAGCGTTCCCGAGCTTTCACCGGCACGCACCATGTTCTTGTACAAGGGGGAGAAAGTTTCCGGATAGAGCGAAATCGCGCCGGCGAAACTGTTACCCTCCACGATGGAATCCTTGATTTGCGCCAGAACCTTGTTGAACCCGTAGGACTTAATCTGGGGCAGGAGGGCTTCGAGAGCGGAGACCAGAGGGAACCCCGCCCCGACCAGGGTGGCCAGTTGCCGGGTCATAAGGGTGACGTCGCGTTGACGCACACGGGTGAACAGGCCCCGGCTGAACAGGCCTTTGGATGCCCTTTGTCTCTGGTCATCGGTTGCTTCTTTGATTTTAATGGGAAATCGGTTCGATCCCCGCAGCTTCTGGCGCGCGGCGGCGACACTGTCCGCATCGATGATACCCGAGATGTTCTTGCCCCTTTGATCCAGCGCTACGTATTCAAATACCGGCATATCGGCAATGATGCCTTTCTAAAAGCTCGCTTTAATCCGTCTCCGTCAAGAATCCCTTTTCCTTCCAATGAAAAATATGCAAATTTAATGCCACTATCTGGATTTCAGAAGCGGAAAATCTGTAAAGGAATCTTTATCATTAAAACTAATAATTATTATAGCTTCACGGCCTTTTCAAGCCAAATCTCACAATCGGGCCGGTCTTTCAGTTGCCATTTCATGCAAGACGCTTCAGCAAAGCCGTTCTCGGCCGGTTGCACGAGTGCGGCCTGAATTGGGGGATGGTTCACGGAACAAATCGATCCGCCGGCAGTGCATCAAGGGGGCCATCGAGAGAGGGAGGGGATAACTTGATCCGGGTCTTCAGTGAAACCGCGGATGGCCACATAAAAGCTCCGTCACATATTCGTGGATTGGAACTAGATAGATCAGGTTTTATTCAGCTTGCTGCCCCTCGGGTTGACCTTCTTGAGGCGCTCCACCTTCGGTCGTCGGCTCATTCTGGGCACCGCTCTCGGCGCCGTCGGTTTTGGTTTCACCTTCACCTTCAGCGGCTGCT
>JARFQH010000250.1 GCA_029287875.1 Desulfobacteraceae bacterium
CAATACCCCCTATCCGATAACTTTTTTTTAACCCTTTTATTGTTGCGAGGTTCAGCAGTGACCAAACCCCTGCTCGTCGTCGAATCGCCGACAAAAGTCAAAACCCTTAAAAAATATCTCGGCAAAAATTTCAACATTGCCGCTACCGTCGGGCATCTTAAAGACCTGCCCGCCAAAGAAATGGGTATCGACGTCGAAAACGGCTTCAAACCCGACTATCACAGTATTCCCGGTAAACAGCGCGTCATCAAAGGGCTGAGGCAGTCGGCCAGGGACACCAGCGACGTGTACCTGGCCCCGGACCCTGACCGCGAGGGAGAGGCGATTGCATGGCACGCCGCCGAAATCCTGAAGAAAAAGGGACGTAAATTTTATCGGGTTCTCTTTCACGAACTCACCGAAAACGCCATCCGGGCAGCGATTGCAACGCCGCAAGATCTCGATAACAACAAATACGAAGCCCAGCAAGCCCGCCGCATACTCGACCGGCTGGTCGGATACCACATCTCTCCGCTCCTGTGGCGCAAGGTCAAGGGCGGCCTCAGCGCCGGGCGGGTGCAGTCCGTAGCGCTGCGAATCATCTGTGAGAGAGAACGCGCCATTCAGGCCTTCGAACCCGTGGAATACTGGTCGATCACCGCCCACCTGGAGGGTGACACGCCGCCGCCTTTTACCGCCAAACTGGTGAAGAAAAAGGGTAAAAAAATCACCATCTCCGATGGCGAGGCGGCCGAGGAAATTCTGAAGGGGCTCGAGGACCGACAGTATGTCGTCGACACGGTTCAGAAGAAAGTCACCAAGCGTAACCCGCTACCGCCCTTTACAACCAGTAAACTGCAACAGGACGCGATCCGGAAGCTTCGTTTCTCAGCCAAGAAAACCATGCTCATTGCCCAGCAGCTCTACGAAGGGATCGAATTGGGTCCCGGTGAATCGGTCGGACTGATCACCTACATGCGCACCGATTCGACCCGCATCGCTATGGAGGCCGCGGTCGAGGCCCTTAATCTTATCCGCGAGCAGTTCGGTCCGGATTATGCCCTCGAAAAACCGCGCTTTTTCAAAAACAAAAAGAAAGTTCAGGACGCACACGAGGCCATTCGTCCGACCTCGGTTTTCAATACACCTGAAAAGATCGCCGCCTACCTCTCACCCGATCAATTGGCCCTCTACCGCTTGATCTGGCAGCGCTTCATTGCATCACAGATGCAACCGGCCCTGATCAACAACGTCTCGGCATCGATTCTGGCCGGAGATTACGGATTCAGTGCCACCGGCTCGACAATCAAATTTGCGGGTTTCATGAAACTCTACCTATCAGCCGACGACGAACAAGGCGGCGCCCGGCAGGAACTGAGCCTGCCCGAGCTCGCCCGCGGGATGGTATTGGTGCTTTTGAAGCTGGATCCCAAACAGCATTTTACTCAGCCGCCGCCCCGCTTTTCTGAAGCATCGCTGGTCAAGGAGCTCGAAGAAAACGGCATCGGCCGACCCAGCACCTATGCCACCATCCTATCCACCATTCGTGATAAGGGCTACGTCCAGTGGACCAAAGGCTATTTTCATCCCAGTGAACTCGGTTTTATCGTCAACGATCTTCTGGTGGAAAACTTTCCTGAAATCTTCGACGTTGAATTCACCGCCCGGATGGAGGACGACCTGGACCGGGTCGAGTCTTCCGAAATCGGCTCTCTTGAGGTTCTCACCCGGTTTTACAATCCGTTCAAGTCGAAGCTTGACGTTGCCGGAGAAAAGATGCTCAGCATCAAGGGGGTCGGCGTACCCACCGGCCTCTCATGCCCCCAGTGTGGCAAGCCCTTGCACATCAAGGTCGGTAAAAACGGCCATTTTTTGGCCTGCAGCGGTTATCCCAACTGCAACTACTCCCGCGACTACATCCGGGATGAGAAAGGCCGCATCCAACCCGTCGAGGCGACAACCGAAGAAGTCACCGATAAAACCTGTGAAAAATGCGGCCGCCCGATGGTGATCAAACGCGGCCGCTACGGTGAGTTTATGGCCTGCAGCGGCTATCCCGACTGCAAACAAACGCTCTCACTGAATCCCAACGGATCCGGCAAGCCAACCGGTGTCAACTGTCCGGTTAAGGGCTGCGACGGCGAAGTGATTGAAAAGGCATCCCGGCGCGGCAAAATCTTTTACGGCTGCAACCGTTTTCCCACCTGTGATTTCGCCACCTGGGACAAACCGGTGAACAAAGTCTGTCCTGAATGCGGCGCTGGCTTCATGGTCACTAAAACGACTAAAAAAGAGGGCTCCTTCCTGGCCTGTTTGAACCAGGAATGCGGGCACCGGGAAAGCCTCGCCGGCTCGGACCACATCTCAAACACCCATTAGTTTCCGATCCAGAATCGGCCCTTTTTCGCCAATTGGGTCAAAAGCATAAAATCTATTGACAACGGCCACAACGCCTGTTAGGTACTGGGAAAATATATAAAATTGAAAGCGTCATGAAGAACCTACCCGCCATCAACAACCTTATTGGCCTTATTCTTCTCCTCGTAGGAGAGATAATTCTCTGCTGCGGGGACAGGGGTTGATAATGGCGAAGTAGCTCCACCACAAACACAAAAATCCGTTATCAGCCCCGGGCTGGTAACGGATTTTTTTTTACAATCGGCTTTCAAAAAGCGCTATCGAAAGGAACGAACGCCATGGAAATGACCGGCGCCCAAATTCTGATGAAGGTTCTCAAGGAGGAAGGTGTGGATACCATTTTCGGCTTCCCCGGCGGGGCAGTGATCGATATTTACGACGAGCTGGCCAAAACCGACATTCGCCATGTCCTGGTCCGACACGAGCAGGGCGCCGTTCACGCTGCGGATGGTTACGCCCGCGCGGGGAAGCGAGTAGGTGTTTGTCTGGTGACCTCGGGTCCCGGTGCCACCAACACGGTCACCGGCATCGCCTCGGCCTTCATGGATTCCATACCCATTGTCGTCATCAGCGGTCAAGTGCCCACCCACCTGATCGGTAACGACGCTTTTCAAGAAGTCGACATTGTCGGGATCACGCGTCCATGCACCAAGCACAACTATCTGGTCAAGCGGGTCGAAGACCTGGCCCGAACGGTCAAGGAGGCCTTTCATATTGCCCGCTCCGGTCGACCCGGACCCGTTCTGATCGATCTTCCCAAAGATATCGCCAAGAACTGCACTGACTACAACGGCCAGACGCCGGTCAACCTGAAGTCATACCACCCGACCTATGCTCCCAATATGAAACAACTGCAGAAAGTCTGCGCGTTGATCGAATCTGCCGAACGCCCGGTGATTTTTGCCGGCGGCGGCATTATCCTGTCAAAAGCCGCCGAAGAACTCACGGAGTTCGCGCGCAAAACCAAGACCCCGGTCACCACCTCCCTGATGGGCCTCGGAGCCTTCCCGGCCACCGACCCCCTGTGGTTGGGAATGATCGGTATGCACGGCACGTATCGGGCCAACATGAGCACCGGCAACTGCGACCTTTTGATCGCTATCGGCGTGAGGTTCGATGACCGCGTCACCGGCAGGACCGACGCCTTCGCATCTCAGGCCAAAATCATACACATCGACATCGACCCGACCTCTATCCGTAAAAACATACCGGTGACCATACCGGTGGTAGGCGATTGCAAGGCCAGTCTGCATCAGCTCAACAGCCTGCTCGAAAAGATCGACCTGAAAGACACCGAGCGGCGCAGGCGACCATGGTTGGATCAAATCGAGCAATGGAAGAATACCAGTCCTCTGGCCTATGAGCAGAAAGAGACCATCAAGCCGCAGTACGTGGTCGAAAAACTCTATGAATTGACCCGCGGCAAGGCCATCATCACCACCGAAGTCGGTCAGAATCAGATGTGGGCCGCCCAGTATTATCATTTTGATCAGCCCAGTCATTTCATCACTTCCGGCGGTCTGGGCTGCATGGGCTTTGGACTCCCGGCCGCTATCGGAGCCCAAATGGCCTGTCCCGACAAGCTTGTCGTCGATGTAGCCGGAGACGGCAGTATCCAGATGAACATTCAGGAAATGGCCACGGCCGTCCAGTATTGCCTGCCCGTGAAGGTGGTCATCTTGAACAACGGCTACCTCGGCATGGTTCGCCAATGGCAGGAACTCTTTTACGAAAAGCGGTATGCCTGCACCTGCATGGAACATGCGCCTGATTTCGTCAAACTGGCAGAAGCATACGGTGCCGTCGGCCTGCGCGCCACCCGACCGGCAGAGGTCGAAGCTGTCCTGAGAGAAGGCCTTACCGTTCAGAGGCCGGTCATAATGGACTTTGCGGTAGAAAAAGAAGAAAGCGTCTACCCGATGGTGCCGGCCGGCGCACCGATTACGGAAATGCTGCTGGT
>JARFQH010000006.1 GCA_029287875.1 Desulfobacteraceae bacterium
AATACTTCCACCTGCTGCGCCGACAGCTCAAGCGCACGATCCGCAAACCCCTGGTGGTCATGACGCCCAAGAGCCTCCTGCGGCACCCCCTGGCGGTATCGAACCTGGCCGACATGGCCGGCGGGGGGTTTCAGGAAGTGCTCGACGATGCGCCCGATATAAAGAAGCCGAAGCGCGTGCTGCTGTGCAGCGGCAAGATTTACTATGCGCTCCTGCAGTGGCGGCAGAACGCCAAACGGGGCGATGAGGCCATCGTGCGGTTGGAACAGTTGTATCCGTTTCCGGAAGAGCAGTTGAAGGTGATTGCCAAGAGGTATCGGCAGGCCAAAGAGTGGTACTGGGTGCAGGAAGAACCGGAGAACATGGGGGCTTGGCAGTTCGTGCGCTACCGGATGGAAAAGCTCTTCGGGCGGGCACCGGCGTACATCGGTCGACCGGAAGCCGCCAGTCCGGCCACGGGTTTTCCGGCCATTTTCAAGCGGCAACAAATGGCCATTGTCGAACAGGCAGTCGGTGCAGAACAAAATGGACAGGTGAGTTGATCCGCAAGGGTTGCTGATTTTTGCTTTCCGGCCTCGCAGTGGAAAACAAAATATTAATAAATGCTTTGCGTGCCCTGCGTCTCTGCGATGAATTGCAAGAGACGATCAGGAGCCCCTCATAGGAGATGCTATGTTGGTCGAGATCAAAGTTCCCAGTGTTGGAGAGTCGGTGACCGAGGCGGTGCTGGCGCAGTGGTTCAAGAAAGACGGCGATCAGGTCAAAAAAGGTGAGGCGCTGTTTGTCATCGAAACCGACAAGGTCACCCTGGAGGTGGAGGCCGAGACGGAGGGCGTACTGAAGATCAGCGTGGAAGAAGGCGAGACGGTTACGATCGGGGCTGTGGTCGGCACCATCGACACCGCGGCAGCCGCACCAACCGAAAAAGCCGCCAAGGAAGAGGAGGTCGAAAAAGAGCCCACCGAGCCAAAAAAGGCCGCGGCCGCCGAACAGGAGAAAGCGGCGCCGTCTCCGCAGGAAAAGGCCGCTTCAGCACCTGAAGAGAAGGCCGCAAAACCGGCGACGGAGAAAAAGCCGATAGCGGCCGGCATGAACCTTTCGCCCGCCGTGCGGCGGATCGTAAAAGAGACGGGTGTCGATGTCGGCGAGGTGATCGGTACCGGTCCTGCCGGACGCATAACCAAGGGGGATGTTCTCCTGTACCTCGAGGCGCGCGAGGCACAAGAGGCATCGGCAAAGATCGCCCCGCCGGTTGCAAGCGAAACCACTGCAGCGGCCGCGGCTGAGGAAACTTCACGCAAGCCGATGACGCCCATCCGGCAGCGCATCGCCGCGCGATTGCTCGAAGCCCGGCAGAACACGGCCATGCTGACCACTTTCAACGATGTCGACATGAGCCGCGTGATGGAGATCCGTTCCCACTACAAGGACGCCTTTCAAAAGAAGTACGGCGTGTCCCTGGGGTTCATGTCCTTTTTTATCAAGGCCGCCGTCGAGGCGCTCAAGGAGTTTCCGGAAATCAATGCCTTCATCGACGGCAAGGAAATCGTCTACCATCATTACTATCACATCGGGGTGGCGATCGGAACCGGCCGAGGGCTTGTGGTGCCGGTGATCCGCCATTGTGAAAAACTTTCCCTGGCCATGATGGAACAAGCCATCGTGGACTACGTGACAAAGATCAAGGAGAACCGGCTCGATTTGGCCGACCTGGAAGGCGGTACTTTTACCATAACCAACGGCGGGGTCTTCGGTTCCCTTCTGAGCACACCGATACTGAACACACCCCAGAGCGCCATCCTCGGCATGCACCGCATCGAAAAACGGCCGGTGGTGGTCGAGGATAAAATCGTCGTGCGCCCCATGATGTACCTGGCCCTCAGCTATGACCACCGCATCGTGGACGGCAGAGAAGCGGTGACCTATTTGCGGCGCATAAAGGAATTCCTCGAAAACCCGGAACGGATGATAGTGGAGATTTAGCCATGGCCAAGACAGAAAAGTTCGATCTCGTGATCATTGGCGGCGGTCCCGGCGGATACGTGGCGGCGGTGCGGGCGGCCCAGCTCGACATGCGGGTTGCCTGCGTGGAAAAAGAGCCGCGTCTCGGCGGCGTGTGCCTGCGGGTGGGCTGCATTCCAAGCAAGGCGCTGCTCGACTCCAGCGAGTACTATCACCTTGCCAAAGAGCGATTTGCCGAGCACGGCATCGAAACCGGCAAGCTGACCCTCGACCTGCCGGCCATGATGGCCCGCAAGGACAAGGTGGTGGAGGACCTGACCGATAATGTCCGCAAGCTCTTGGAGCGCAACAAGATCGAAATTGTTCACGGCACGGCCCGCCTGGCGGGTTCGGGCCGTGTCGAGGTGAAAAACGCCGAAGAAAAAGACCGGCAGCAGACCCTGGAGGCAAAGTCGATCATTCTTGCGACCGGCAGTGAGCCGGTGGCGGTTCCGGGACTCGAATTCGACGGTAAGAACATCATCAGCTCCAGCGAAGCCCTGCAGTTGAAAACCGTGCCCAAGCAGCTCGGTATTGTCGGCGGCGGCTATATCGGATTGGAGTTGGGATCGGTCTGGCGGCGCTTGGGAGCCGAGGTGACGGTCATCGAAATGCTGCCGCAAATTGTCGCCGCCCTGGACGGCCAGGTGGGACGCACCCTGCACCGTATTCTCAAGAAACAGGGCTTCGACTTCCGTTTGAAGACCAAGGTCACCGGTGCCAAGGCCAGCGCCAAGAAAGTGACCGTTACCCTCGGAGCCGGCGGCAAAGAAGAAACCCTCAAATTCGACAAGCTCCTGGTGGCCGTGGGTCGGCGGCCTCTAACCCGCGGATTGGGATTGGAGGAGATCGGCATCGAAACGGACGCCAAGACCGGAATGGTGATCGTAAACGAAAAGTACCAGACGAACCAACCGGGTATCTATGCCATCGGCGATCTGATCGCCGGCCCCATGCTGGCGCACAAGGCATCTGCTGAAGGCACTGCCGCGGTGGAAGGCATCGCCGGCCTGCCCGGAGAGGTCAACTACGACGCCATTCCCGCCATCATCTACACTGCCCCCGAGGTGGCCAGCGTCGGCCTGACCGAAGAACAGGTGAAGCAGCGTGAGATCCCCTACCGTGTCGGCACTTATCCCTTTACCGGCGCCGGGCGGGCACGCTGCCTGGGCGAAACCGACGGCTTCGCCAAGGTGATCGCGCACAAAAAAACGGATCGCGTTCTAGGCGTTCACGTTATCGGTGCGCGGGCATCGGAAATGATTGCAGAGTGCGTGCTGGCAGTGGAATTCGGTGCCGCCGCGGAAGACATGGCCCGCACGGTTCACGGCCACCCGACTTTCTCCGAGGCACTGATGGAAGCGGCAATGGCCGCCTCCGGCCACTAAAAGCGCCAAGATGCACCGACATTTTCAACGAGCTATGCATCGACCACCGCGGCCTTGTTGATAACGACCGGCTCCTGGGGCACGTCATCGTGAATCCCCTTGCGGCCGGTTGCGACCGCCTTGATCTTGTTGACCACGCCTTGTCCTTTGGCGACTTTGCCGAAGACCGCATAGCCCCAGCCTTGAGGATTTTTGGCCGTGTGGTTCAGAAAGTCGTTGTTTTTGACGTTGATAAAAAATTGGGCCGTGGCGCTGTGTGGATCCGAAGTACGGGCCATGGCCACCGCGTAGGCCTCGTTCTCGAGTCCGTTGTCGGCCTCGTTTTGGATGGGTGACCGGGTCGGTTTTTCCTTCATATCGGCGGTCATTCCTCCGCCCTGGATCATGAAACCGTCGATGACCCTGTGGAAGATGGTGCCGTCGTAGTGGCCTCCCTCGACGTACGCCAGAAAGTTAGCGACGGTCTCGGGGGCATTTTTTTCGTCGAGTTCCAAGAAAATCTCGCCCATACTGGTTTCAAGCTTTACCATGTTATTTCTCCCTTACTTTTTTGGTTTCCGTTTTCATCGAAAAGGAAACTTTTTAGTTTTGGTGAAAATTCCAAATCGCAAATAACAAAAAAACAAATAAAATCTATCGGATTGAAGGATAGCCTGTTCTGAGGCCGTTTTTTGAAAAAACGATCTGCCAGAGCTGGTTCCGTCTGGCCCGAAAAGAGCCGGCGTATGCAAGCAGGTAATACGTCCACATGCGGTAGAAACGCTCATCGTAGGATTCCCGGATGCGGTGCCAGTTTTCGGTGAAGTTGCGGTGCCATGCCATCAGCGTGCGATCGTAGTGGGGACCGAAACTGTGCCAGTCTTCTAAAACGAATAGTCCTTCGGCGGCGGTCGTGATCTGGCGGGCCGAGGGCAGCATCGAATTTGGAAAAATATATTTTGCAACCCAGAGGTCCACGGAGCGAACCGACGAGTTGCCGGCGATGGTGTGCAGTAAAAAAAGACCGTCTTTCTCCAGGCAGCGGTGGACCACCTGCATGTAGGTCCGGTAGTTGGCCACCCCCACATGCTCGAACATGCCGATTGAAACGATGCGGTCGTAAGTCCCCTGAAGATCGCGGTAGTCCTGCAGCTCGATCTTCACGGGCAGATCCTCACTGAGCCGCCGGGCCAGCTTGAGCTGCTCGCGCGACACCGTTATGCCCGTCACCTCTGCGCCGTATTTCTCTGCGGCGTAGATTGCAAAACCACCCCAACCGCAGCCGATGTCCAGCACCCGCGTGCCCGGCGTCAGTTCCAGCTTCCGGCACGTCAGCTCCAGCTTGGCTTCCTGCGCTTCGTCGAGCGTATTGGCCGCCTGCCAATACGCACAGGAGTAATTCAAGCGCTTGTCCAACATGACGCTAAAGAGGTCGTTGCCGATATCGTAGTGCCGCTCACCGATTTCAAAAGCCCTGGCGCGGCTCTGCGGATTGGTCAAACGGGCTTTAAATGCCGCCCGCAAAACGGCTTTCGACCGGCGCACCTTTTTGTCGAGCCGGGCGCCCATGATCCGATCGAAGAACTGATCCAGTGCTTCACAATCCCACCACCCGTCCATGTAGCCTTCGCCCAGAGCCAGTGAACCGCCGGCAATGACGCGCGGGTAAAATTCGGGGTTGTGGACCTGGATGTCGTACGGTTTATCTCCGTCTATCCGCACCCCGGCATGATCCAGAAGGTCCTGCACCAGTTGCTTTTCTGCAGCGTTTTTCAAGTCGCCGTATCCGTTTTCAATTGAAAGCGAAGTTCCGAAAAGTCATTTCAATGGGCGAAATGGACTTTCCTGTCACTTTATATCCTGGGCGGAACTTGTCAACCTATCGTTTCTGCCCTTGCTACCGCGGCGGGTCGCCGTCTTCCCATGTTTGGATGGCATCGAGGATCCGTTCTCCGAATCGGGCGGCTTTTATTTCACCAACCCCTGTAATCTGCAACAGGTCCTTGCGCGTTCGCGGACGGCGGGCGGCCATTTCCTTGAGCGTTTTGTCGTGAAATATCACATAGGCCGGTAATTCCATTTCTTTGGCGATCTCGAACCGCACCCGGCGCAAATGTTCCCAGAGGCCCAAAGAGCGATCATCCAAGGCGGCCGGGACAGTATGGCGCGTGTCGCGGCCGATCCTTGGGGATTTAACGGTCTCTGGGTCCTTGCGGAATCGAATCGTCTGCTCACCCTTTAGGAGTGACCAGCTTTTATCGGTCAATTGAAAGCCGCCCTGTCCCGCCGGATCCGCCGTCAAATAACCCGCAGCGATCAGCTGGCGAAATACGGAGCGCCACTCCCTGCTCGATAAGTCCTGGCCGACCCCGAAAGTCTTGATCCTGTCGTGTCTGAACCGTTGCATGCGATCGCTGGTCTTTCCGAGCAGGACCTCGGTGAGATATTGGGCCCCGAACCGTTGACCGGTTCGATAAACCCCGGA
>JARFQH010000025.1 GCA_029287875.1 Desulfobacteraceae bacterium
TGACAACCATAGCGGCCATCACTATAATTGTAAAAATTTATTTCAGAAAGGATTATACACCATGGCTGAAGGTATGAAGGAGATAGAAGACGGAAATTTCGAAAGCGAGGTCTTGCAGTCGGATATGCCGGTGCTGGTGGACTTCTGGGCGCCTTGGTGCGGCCCTTGCAAAGCGATCGCGCCCGTGGTCGAAGAGCTTTCCAAGAGTTTCGGGGACCAGATAAAATTCATGAAATGCAATGTCGACAACAGCCCCATCACTCCGGGGAAATATGGAATCAAGGCTATTCCGACCCTTATTTTATTCAAGGATGGTGACGTGGTCGACCAGATTACCGGCATGGTTGCCAAGTCAAAACTCGAAGATGTGATCAAAAAGGTCCTTTAGCCGTTTAGACGCTCCGGTAATATGCCGAAACTAAAATCGGCTGGCGGGTTGATGAGACAAATACCTGAGATCGGTTGGAACCCATCGACGGACCCACAATAGACAGCTCAAGAATTGTTTCCTTTGTTTAAGGGCGGCGTCAACCGTTGATCAATTGCCACCCGGACTTTCATTGGATAGGGTGCTGGCGGTTGGTGATTACGCTGTCTAAATCGGTTGTCGAATCACACCCGCGGTAAGAAAAAATGATTAGAATCAAACCAATGCAAGCGGCTGTCGGCCTCTGCGTTCTTTTCCTGTTACTTCTTGCCGGATGTTCTCTCTACAATTCCGTTCACGATTTTTTTTTCAAAGAAAAAGATGTCGAACCGGTGGAGGTACTGGTTCAAGAGGGTATGGATGAATTTGACAGCGGGAATTACAAATCGGCCCTCGAGTATTTTCAGAAGATAAAGGACTGGTATCCGTTCAGCAAGTATGTCACCCTGGCGGAGTTGAAGATCGCCGATGCGCACTATAACCTCGAAGAGTACGAAGATGCCATCTTTGCGTATCAGGAATTTGCCGACCTTCACCCCAACAACGAGGCAGTTCCCTACGTTATTTACCAAATCGGCCGCTGCTATTTTGATCAGATGGATACGATCGATCGCGACCAGAGTGTCACCCGTAAGGCCTTGGAAAATTTCAGGCAACTTCAGAAACAATACCCCCAATCGCTCTATGCCGAAAAGGCGACCGATCACATCAACAAATGCTTGAAAAACCTTGCCGGTAACGAGTTTTACATCGCGATGTTCTATTATAAAAGCAAGCGTTACGATGCGGCCCTGCATCGCTTCAAGTCGCTCGTTACCAATTATCCGGATGTCGGTGTTCATCGCATTGCCCTGCAGTATATTGCCAAGTGCGAGTCTTCACTTGCAAAGCAAGCTCAAGGCAACTAAGGGCCCCGGCAAAAATAATTCCACCTCTTGCTTGTATCATGTCCCGTTTACTGCGTTGCATCCACCCACAGGTATCCCGATATGCGCAGGTGGATGTGCCTTGTAGACAAACCATAATCCGGCGCATTCGTGTGGAATTACATCTTACCGTGACCCTAAAAAAGACTTTACAGATTCCGACCTTTCCTGTAGACATCCACTTTTAATTTTCCGGTGTCGATTTTTGGGTTTCGGGTTTACTCGCGGCCCGAGCCGAAGGGGCGCCGAGTCACATTTCAAGAGAGGCGATTATGTCGAAAGCATGTGAAATATGTGGTAAAAAACCGATGGTGGGCAACAATGTGAGTCACGCGCATAACGTGAATAAACGCCGTTTCAACCCGAACCTGCAGCGGGTCAGGGCTAACGTAAACGGCAGGGTTAAAAAGATGACGGTCTGTACCAGCTGCATCAAATCAGGATGCATCGTCAAAGCGCCCTGAGCTCTCTCACAACCGTCTTTTGACGGTCACAACCCGGCCCAGCGCCAGGCCGAGGTGTTGCAGGTGTTATAGGCTTTAAAATAAAGATTTTGGCAAGGTCAGAGGGAGGCGGCTGTATTGTAATACGCAAACGATCGAAAACACAGCCAAAACCTTTATCTTAAAGCCTATAGATCAGCTGATGCGTTTAACCTCCAGCACCTGTTTGACCTTTTTAAGCGACGACATTACCCGGCTTAGGTGCTCGGTATCTTCCACATCAATGGTGAACACGCTGTTCACGATCTTGTTTTCCTGGGTTTCAGTTTTGGCGTTCAGTATGTTGGCTTCATTCTTGCTAATGTTGCTGACGACGTCGGCCAGCAACCCGACACGGTCGTGGGAGCGGATGTAAATTTTCACCGGATACGTATCTGACTTTTCAATATTCCACTCCACTTCGATCTGTCGGTCGGGATTCATTTTCAGGGCGTTGATGCAGCCCGCGCGGTGAACGGTCACGCCGTAGCCGCGGGTGATGTATCCGGTGATCGAATCTCCCGGCACCGGCTGGCAGCACTTGCCGAATCGAATCAGAATATCATCCACTCCCTTGACCACCACCCCGCCTTTGGGCTTTTTCTTGCGTACCCGCCCGATGAGCTTGTTAAAGACAGACTCTCGCTTTTCTTCGCTTTCGGCTTTTGCTGTAAAGCGCCGCACCACCTGCAGTGGTGTGATCTTGCCGTAGCCCACGCTGGCGATCAAGTCTTCGACCGCTTTGAGCCCGAAGTGCTCCACCACCCGGTTCATTTCGTCGGTTTTGATCAGTGCCGAAAAATTGAGCCGTTCCTTGCGGAATGCCTTTTCGCACATTTCCCGTCCGAGTGAGATGCTGCGGTCTTTCTCCTGGGTTTTGATCCATTGACGGATTTTTGAGCGGGCCTTGACCGTCTTGACATACTTCAACCAGTCTTTGCTCGGCTGGTGGTTCTTTTGGGTTACGATCTCAATGACATCGCCGGTTTGCAGTTCGTACTGGAGCGGGACCATGCGGTCGTTGACCTTTGCTCCGACGCACTGGTCGCCAACCTCCGAATGGATCATATAGGCGAAATCGACGGGTGTTGCCCCCTTGGGAAGCGTTTTTATTTCCCCGCGGGGAGTGAACACATAAACCTCGTCCGGGAAAAGGTCGATGCGCACGTTTTCCATGAATTCGCCCGGATCCCTGAAATTTTCCTGATTTTCGACCATTTCCTGGATCCAGGTGTACATTCGACTCACCCCTTCGTCGACCTGTTTGCCTTCCTTATAGCCCCAGTGGGCGGCGATGCCCGATTTGGCCACCCGGTCCATTTCCCAGGTGCGGATTTGGACCTCCATCCGCTCGCCGTAGGGACCGAATACCGTCGTGTGAAGCGACTGATACATGTTGGGCTTCGGGCGGCTGATATAGTCCTTGAATTTGATGTCGATTGGTTTCCAGAGAGAATGTATCAAGCCGAGGGTTTCGTAACAGTGGGGGATGGTGTCGAGGATGATCCTGAAGGCGATGATATCGTAGACGTCTTCGAAGGCCAGATTCTGGCTCATCATTTTATGGTAGATGCTGTAGTAATTTTTATTTCGACCCAGCACCTCGCACTTCAGGTTGGCCTCACCCATCTTTTTCAGAATGTATTTCTTTACGGTTTCAACATATTTTTCGCGCTCCGCCTGATCCTTGGCGACCAGATTGCTGATCCGTTCGTACTCATCGGGCAGCATATACTTGAAAGAGGCGTCTTCAAGCTCCTTCTTGATCCAGTAGATGCCTAACCGGGCGGATATCGGAGCGTAGATATCCATGGTTTCCCGGGCGATGTTGATTTTTTTCTTTTCGCTGCGGTGATACTGGAGGGTCCGCATGTTGTGCAGGCGATCCGCAAGCTTGATCAGTATGACACGGATGTCGTCGGCCATGGCCAGCAGCATTTTGCGGATGCTCTCGGCCTGTCGGGCTTCGGAGCTGCTCAGACGCAGTTTGCTCAGCTTGGTGACGCCGGAGACGATGTGAAGAACTTCGGGGCCGAAAATTTTCTCGATTTCTTTCGGTGTGGCTGCCGTATCTTCGAGAACATCATGCAGAAGACCGGAGGTGACGCTGATTTCATCGAGGTTCATATCGGCGAGGATGCCGGACACCTCCAGCGGATGGGACAAGTAGGGTTCACCTGAGAGGCGCACCTGGCCTTCGTGGACCCGCGCGGAGTAAATATAGGCCCGTTCGATCAGGCTGAGGTCGGCCTCAGGGGAGTATTCGGCAACCTTGTCGAGGATGTCGGTAATACGGATCATAGGCGATGAATAAAGTGGTTTCGCTTTAACAACACACCCTCACATCTTACGGAGAAGTTACGATCTAATGACGATTTCAATAGGCTTTAGCGAAAACGACCCTTTGCGGTGAAGGCTTACCGCAAGCGATGCATCCACCCGGACCCATGTCATCTTGCAGTGCGCCAGGAAGGGGGATGCAGCGGATGGTCACGCCGAGATCCTCCTTGATGGCAGTTTCGCACGCTGCGTCACCGCACCAGTGCGAGAGTGCGAACCCGCCGTGAATTTCGGGTTTTTCTTTGTCTGACGGCGTAAAATAATCATAAAAGGACTTTTTTTCATCCATCACTGTCGTATGGGCCTTTTGGAAAGCCAGCGCGCGATCGAATAAAGCGTTTTGAATGCTGTCGAGGATATCGGTGATTTCGGCGATAAACCGGCCGCGTTTGACGGAGACCTTTTCGCGGTGATCCCGGTCCCGGCGACCGACGAAAACGGATTCTGCGGCGATGTCCCGGGGGCCGATTTCGACCCGTAGCGGAATGCCTTTCTTGATCCAATCCCATCCTCTGGCACCGCCGATATCACGCGTGTCGATTTCCACCTCGATCGGCCGCCGACCGTAGTGCTTCTCTCTCAGTGCCCCGGCCAGACTGTCGACGTACGGCATCACCAGGGCGCTCTCCTCTGCATTCCGTGCGATGGGCAGCAAAACGACATGTGCCGGTGCGACCCGAGGCGGCAGGAGGATGCCGTTGTCGTCGCCGTGGGTCATGATCAGGCCGCCGATCAGTCGTGTTGACGCACCCCAGGAAGTTGTCCAGGCGAACTGCTCTTCTTCGTTGGCGTCCTGATACCGGATGCCCGAAGCCCGGGCAAAATTTTGACCGAGAAAGTGGGACGTGCCGGCTTGCAAGGCGCGACGATCCTGCATCATCGCTTCGACGCACAGCGTGTCCACCGCACCTGGAAATCTTTCCCCCGCCGTCTTACGGCCTTTGATGACCGGAATGGCAAGGTGCTTTTCGGCGAGTTCGGTGTACACGTCAAGCATCATACGGGTCCTTGCGAGGGCTTCTTCCTCGGTTGCGTGCGCCGTGTGCCCCTCCTGCCACAAGAATTCACTGGTTCTCAAAAATACTCTGGTTCGCATTTCCCAGCGGACAACATTGGCCCATTGGTTGATGAGCACGGGTAAGTCCCGGTAGCTGTTGATCCACTTTGAGAAGGAGTCACCGATGATCGTTTCCGATGTCGGTCTAACGACAAGGGGTTCCGTAAGGGGGCCGGCCGGCACGAGGCCCCCCTCCGGCCCTTTTTCGAGACGGTGGTGTGTGACCACGGCACATTCCTTGGCGAACCCCTCGATGTGTTCGGCTTCTTTCTCGAGAAAACTCAGTGGGATAAAAAGCGGGAAGTAGGCATTTTTCACCCCGGTGGCCTTGAACATCGCGTCCAGTTCTTTCACAATGTTTTCCCAGAGGCTGTATCCCCAAGGTTTGATCACCATGCACCCGCGCACGGGTGATTTTTCCGCAAGGTCAGAAGCCTTTACAACTTGTTGATACCACTCAGAATAATCCTCTTCCCGGGTGGGACTGATAGCCGTTTTCGGGTTTTGCTGTTTACCCATTCTCATCCTCGTTTGACGATATGTATTATACCCATGTTGTCATCAAGTTCTCGATTTCCATTCGTTTTCGTATTTTTCCACTTCGGCCAGCAGGACCTCCGCCAGCTTTTCTTCGGGAAACTTTTTGACGATTTTACCTTTCTTGAAAAGGATTCCTACGCCGTTACCGCCGGCGATGCCGATGTCGGCTTCCCGGGCTTCGCCAGGACCGTTGACCACGCAACCCATGATGGCCAGTTTAACCGGGACCGATTTGAGCAGGAGCGCTTTTTCGACTTTTTCGGTGATGCCGAAGAGGTCGATATTGCAACGGCCGCAAGTCGGGCAGGAAACGATATCAGGGCCATGGCGGCGAATGTCCAACCCTTTCAAAATCTCGTAGCCGACACGCACTTCTTCGATCGGATCGCGGGTCAGAGAAACGCGAATGGTGTCGCCGAT
>JARFQH010000053.1 GCA_029287875.1 Desulfobacteraceae bacterium
AAAAACAGTGAAAGATCTGATGGTCCTTATTCAGTTCGACCACCGGGTGATCAGGGAACACCGTTGTGAAAGCCCGGTAAAACGTGTCCCATTCCAGGGTTCCCCAAAAATCGTCAATGAAAAGGAACCCGCCCCTCAAGAGGTACTCACGCAGGTTTCGGGTCTCCTTCTCAGTGAATTTGGGACCGCCGCTGCGCCCCAGCTCGAGCATATAGAGAAAGGGATATTCAAAGATGCGATCATCGTCCAACCGCAGCACCGCCGGGCTGCTGTTGATATGGATATTGGTCAGCCGCGTCACTCCGCGCAAAAAGTTAAAGTCGGCGTCAGGGTAGTCGATACGCCAGGTTCCCCACTGTCCCCAGCCCCAGTCGTCATCCAGGCCGCCGCCGGCGTTGTCGTACTGTATACGGACAAAGGTGAAGGCGTCACCCTCAGCGCCGGTCTGGTCTGAAGATGCTTGCTGCGCAAAAGCGTATCCATCAGCGCCGAAGGAAATTATCGCAAAAAAGAAAACGACCGATCTCATATTCGTTTATTCCTTCACGGGTCTAATGACTCAGGGCGTAGATGATCGTGTTAACGCCGATTCATGACCGGCGGTTACCTTGCAATATTATCAGACGTCAGCGAATCCAGCAGAATGTTCTGCGCCTGTTCAAATGTCGGCGCAATTTCAAGGGCCAACAGCGCAGTGCCTTTAGCTTCTTTTTTATTGCCGCCGGCCAGATACGCTTGCGCCAGATCGGTGTAGGCACCGACGGGATCCGTAACCTCCAAGGCCGTCAGGATTTTGAATCCCCGGATAGCCCGCTCGTAATCGGCCATTTTATAGGCGGTCGTCGCCAGTAGACGGTGCACATCCGGCGGGTAAGGATCGACGGCGATGGCACGCTCCAGGAAGTAAATCGCTTTGGTGTCATTGTTGCGATCGAGGTAAGCCTTTGCGAGCCGCAAACAGGCATCAAACGCATGCTGCTGGTAGCGGGCCAGGGCCTCCAGTTCCTGAAGCATGGCGGCTTCATCTCCCCGCGCCTGGTAAAGATCCGCCAGGACCTGCCGGGGGTTGGGATCACCTGTATATTCCGGCAGCAGATCTCGTGCAATCTTCAAATGGGTGATGGCATCGTCATCGGTTTCATTCTCGGACAGAATCAGACCGAGCTGAAAATGGGCTTCAAAGTCACGGGGCTGGGCCGCAATGCGTTTTCGCAGGGCTGCCACAACCGCCTCAGGAGTCGACGATTTCGTCAATGACAGCACCCCAGAGTTCGTCGTTTCGTCTTCATGGGGCGTACCTTGTTCCGCGGCTGTCACTTGATTAACATATACATCGATCCGCCGCACGCGGTCCTCGAGCCAGGTACGGAACCCTTTTTCGAACGACGCCAACGAGACCTGAAACACGCTCATGAGAATATCTTCCATCTGCTTTGGCGTTTGATATTGGTAAATCAGATCCTTCAAAGACTGAAATCCGTATCGTTCAACGATATACTCGACCACCAGATAGGATTGATAATAAGCGAAACTCAGATCTTTCGTGGATTTTGCCTTGGAGAACCCTTCGTTGAGGGTTTTTACCGACAGAATTCGACCCTCCTGGACCGCTTTGACAAGTTCCAGGTCCTGTCGGCGCCCCCACTCGGTTCGTCCGTTGTGCTCCTCAAAAACGGAAATGCCCTCGGACAACCACCGCGGTAGGCGGTTGCGGGCCATCTGCAGGGTGATCACGTGGGTGAATTCATGCCAGACAATTTCCTGCCAGTTCATCGTGCGCGGCGGTTTTAACGCCCGGGGCGAATCAAGGGTGATCACTTCTCCGAAGCAGACCCCTACCACCGGGCCGATATCCGGCAAGCCGGAGGTGCGCACCGCAAAATCCTCGTGTTCCGGGAAAACCTCGACGAGGATGGGGCCTTTCGGTTTAAAGTCATATTTTTCCGAAAGTGTCTGCCAGCTCTCTTCTAGCAGGGGCTCGAGATAGGGCCAGAGGGTGTCCGCATCCGAGGGGTGCATTCGAACGATGAAATGTTTGGTCTGTCGAGTTTCAAAATCCGCCAGCAGATCGAGGACTTTGAGCATATTCATGGCCCAGATATTAAACGGGTCGTTTTCAAACGACCGTTCGAGGTGTGTGCGGCCTTCTTTTTCGCGGCCCAGTCTCAAAAGGTTCATGCCCAGGATGGTGGTGGCATTGTTGTGCTGTGGGTCCGTCTTGAGGGCCAGGCGCGCCATTTCGACGGCGTCGTCAAAGCGGTATTTTCGTCCGCAGATCTCGGCGATCCGGGCGTAGAATCGGGCGTTGCCGGGACTGAACTGCGCCAGCGCCTGTTGGCGTGCAGTGTATTTTTCGACATCTTCTTCGAGATAGGCGATGGCGGCCAGCAAGGTCTGCGCATTGACCGATTCGCGATTGATTTTAAGTATTTTGTCAAGATATGCGTTGGCTTTATCCCAGCGGTCATCTTCGATCGCGATTTCCGCTAGTACTGCCAGGGCCGGCTCGGCCGAGGCATTGACCGTTAAGGCGTCTTCCAGTAGTTTCAGGGCCGCGTCGCCGTGCAGGGTTTTTGCCATGCCAACGAGGGCGGGAACATGTTTCGGATTGCGTTTGAGCACTGTGGCGTAAGATTTGCGGGCTTCTGCCGTGTTGTATTTTTCGCGGAAAAGGTCCCCCCAGAGAACCTCGGCCTCAAGGTTTTCCGGATCTGCCCGCAGCGCTTGCCGAAAGAACCGGTTGGCGTCATGAAACCGTTCAAGGGACTGGCTTGCCACCGCGATCATGGCAAGGTCTTCCGACCCGATGACCTGACCGATATCATATAATGAGGCGGCTCGCTGTAAGATGGTGATCGCTTCGTCTCGACGGCCACGCAGCTGCAGCAGCCGGCCATATTGGACCAGGCTGCGTGGGGAGGCGTCGGCGGCTTTTACCGCCGGTTCCAGAATGCTCATGGCTTCATCGGAGCGCCCCGTCATGGTAAGGATCTGCGCCAGCTGGCTGATAATGCCTGACTCCCCAGGTTGTTTCCTTAGTGTCTTTCGGCAGATCGCCTCCGCTGCGGCATATCGACCGGTCATGACCAAGGTACGGCTGGCACCGATGACGCCTGAGATTTTATCGGCATCGTCGGCCTTCTGAAAGAGACTCAGCGCTTCGGGATAACGGCCGGTCCGGAAATACGCTGTCGCCTCGGTCAGGACAGATGGATTCGCAGTGGCGGTCCTGGAAAGAAACGGAAACATTACGGCGATGAGCGCTATAAACAGGAAATTTTGGAAAAAAGAACACCGCATATTTACAAACTTTGCAATTTGTGATTAGTTTGATTAAAATTTAATCTAGGCTCACTTTCATATGTTGTCAACAGCGGGTCAAGCTTTATCCAACATCACTGAGATGGCGAATCCAAATTGATTTACCTTTTATCAGCGACTTTTCGAGATACATTTACAGTTCTGGAACTTACGTTGCAAATTTGTTTGACATGTCGCCTATCGATCCATTTAAAATTGTGACAGCTGATTTTGGCAGAATATCTTCCTTGACAAACACATCTGGTTTCGTTAATCGGTTAGCGAGAATTCTTGCTATTTTAGAATCCTCTCGCATCTGGATCCTTAGATCTGCTGACGGGGCATCAATAGATGGCAGACCCACTT
>JARFQH010000277.1 GCA_029287875.1 Desulfobacteraceae bacterium
AGGTTGTGGTCTGCGAATCCGTACTTGACGATATTGGTAAACAGCTCATCCACGGCCAGATGGATTTGAAAGAGACATTTTTTAGACAGTCCGATACCCTCTCCGAACGCCTGAAGTTTCTGGCCCAATCTTTCGAGTTCGGAGATCCGGTTTTTAAGCTTTATCGATACGTTTTTCCTTGGCATTGGATTTGTCGTTCAAACCCGTGACCTCACATCCGCCGATCCGGGTCGGTTAGGGTTCACGAAAAAATAAGTTCGCAATTCTGGGAGTTGAGGCGCCCGGCCGGCAAGGCGCGAAAATGCAGGAATATCTGGATATTCCGAGTTTTCGCAACGCGGTCGGACGGGATGCATCGGGGTCCAAAATGTGAAGTTATTTTTGAGTGAGCCCTAAGCAAAGCATGCCGAGCAATTATGTCACAATATTTCTATCATGTTCGCGACCATCACACAAGGCTGACACCGATCTCTTTGAAACAATCGCTGCAATCCACTGTGCGATGGGCGACAAACCGCTTTTCCCAACTGTATATATTCTCAACAATAACCCTGATCAGTTTCGGCATCAAGTCTGGAAACTGTTCCAGGGCCTTGGTGAATTTCTCGCGGGTAATGGTCAGACAAATCATATCGGTCCGGGCCCGGAGAGAAAACAGGCGGCTCATGGTGCTCATGAGGGCCAGACGTCCGAGAAATTCACCTTCTTCGCAGTCCCGGATAATAAATTCCTGACCATCGTCCACATGAAGGAGGCGAGCACTGCCCGAAATGATGTAGTACGCCTGCTCATCCTCTTCGTCCTGTTGAAACAAGAAATCACCGCTCTTGAATTTTTCCCGGATGCAAAGGTAGGCAAATACCTTCGTTGCCTCCAGAGGCAGTCCTGAAAAAAAGTCGATCTGCCTGAGAATGTTCAAATTTTCCTGGTACTCGCTGGTGGCTCCGGCTTCATTTTTTTCCGTATTCGAGTTCATACAAGAGACCTTTCTTGGCAATGAGTTCGGCATAGGTCCCGGTTTCACAGATCTTGCCGGCCTTCATCACTGCCACTTTATCGAAGTTCTTAATGATGTCGAGCCGGTGAACCACTGAAATCAAGGTGCTTTTGCCCTTCCAGCGGTTTTCCAGCAAATTCTGGATACGCGTCTGTGACTTGTTGTCCAGTGCCGAGGTGGCTTCATCCAGAATTAATACCGGCGGCTTCTTGAGCAGGGCCCGGGCTATCGAGAGCTTCTGTCGCTGACCACCCGAGAGCCGGTCCCCCTTGCTGCCGACCTCGAACTGCATCCCGATTTCGATAATGGTTTCGAGAAAATCTTCTTCGATCAGCAGGTGGACGATGCTTTGGTTTATTTTTTCCTGGGCGAACGGGTTGAAAATATTGATTTTCCCGAAAAAGATATTGTTCAGAATCGTTTGTGAGTAGATGTATTGCGTCATCTGAAAAAAAGTGAAGGCATCCGGGTCATCCGCGCTGATTTTTTCTCTGAAAAGATGCCGACCCTCGAGGATCAGGGCTTCCAGAACCTCCGGAAGTGCCACCGTTTTGTGAATTCCGGATGTGAAACGCAGGGCCAGCTCGAGGAGCTTGGTACGGTCGGCGTCTTCGAGCTGCCCGAGTTTAGCCTTTTTGGAGCGTTCGACGATTTTCCGAAAGTCGTCCAACTCCTCCGGAGCGATTGGACTCTGTTCGAAGAACAACTTGTCCGGCGGCATGTTGACCAGGATGTCGACCATTTGTTCGGCCAGTCGAGTGCCGAGGAGCAGCAACGGGCGCGTGAGTTGGGCTTCCTCCAGGAAACGGAGGAAGTAAGTGTTTTGCGGCAAATTGATGGGGTTGAACTCATCGCGGTTGGCCGCACCGAACGTCAGGTTCTCGGCGACGCTGGAAAAATAAAGATACCGGTTCTCGTCGAAGAATTCGACATATTCAGCCAGCTTTTCCCCGAAACTGGCCTGGAAGCTTTCTCTGGTGCGCAACACTCTGGCCGCCAATTCCTGATCCTGGTCGATCGTCAACACGGTATTGAGGCCGAAGCGCAGGACATCGACGAAAATTCCGGTTTGCTGTAATACCGCGATGATGTCATCGAGGGTCGGCATCCGGTCGCTGCCGCCGTTTTGGCCGCCACCGGTATTGGCCAGGCAGCCGTAAAGCAGATTTTCCTGTATGGTGCCGGAAAATATAAACGGGTTCTGGGAAACAAAACCGACATTCCGGGTGATGTCCTTTTTCGACAACTCCTCGACCTCTTTACCGTCCAGCAGAACATGCCCGCCGGTATAGCGGTAGAGCTGGCCGATGCACTGGGCCAGCGTACTCTTGCCGCTGCCGGAAAATCCGACCAAAGCCAGGTTTTGGCCCTGCCCGAGAGAAAATGAAATGTCGTCGAGCAGGTGAATGCCGCTTTCAGTTAAAAACGAGAGGTTTTGCACGTCGAAGTCGCCCCGAAATACATACGGTTCGCGATCAGACGGTTCTATGAGGTGGTCCGGTTCGTGATCGAAGTATTCCATGGTGCGTGCGTACTGGACACTGGCGTCCTGCTGCACCTGGTACATCGCGACCAATTCTTTCCAGGGCGTATAGAGCTTCTCCTGAGCCGAAAGAAATGCGACCAGGGACCCCAGCTCCAGCTGTCCTTTCATCGCCAGGTAGCCGCCGAGCAGAAATATGAGAAAAGGGCTCAGATTCGTGAAGAAGTTATTCAGGACCTTTATGGTTTGGGAATAGAGGGTCCAGAGGATCCGAATCCGCATCAGCTTGTCGACTAAAAAATCGAATTTGTTGTTTTCAATCCAGTAGGCGCCGTTACCATGAATCTCGTGAATCCCGGTGACGGCCTCGGCGATTTTACCGGCCATTAGGCGAGAAGTGTCCACACGCCGTTTGTTCTGCTGGTTGGCGCGCTTTTGCAAAATGGGCAAGAGAACGACAACCACGGGGTAGATGCTGAGAGACACGAGCGCCAGTAGAGGGTTGAGCCATAAAAGGTACGCGGCAAAAGCCAGCAGCGTGAGGATGTTGGTTACCGGTACGGAGATGGCCATCCCGACGAAATTGCCGGCAAGAGGCAGCTCAGTCGTCAGGGCTGAAACCACCAGACCGGGTTGCGTTTTGCGGAAGAAGCTGAGCGGTAGTGTCAGGATATGGTGATAGAGGTTCTTGCGCATTGCGGCCAGGGCCCGCTGGGCAATCAAGGTCTGGATATAGTTGATCAGGAATTTCAAAGCTCCCTGGGCGATCACGGCGATCAGATAGACGCCACAGTAAATCAATAATAGATCGATCTTCCTCAAATAGATCGCTTCATTGACAATCCGTTTCTGCATTTCAAGGGGGACGACTCGAGTGAAGACGGTGATCAGAATGATGAAAATAAGCAGAAACTGTAACTTCGGATTTGTGGTTAAGATCCAAGACCAGAGGGTCCTCTTGACCACTGGAGGTTGCTCGGTTTTCATGGGTAACAATCCCGCTTTTTGATAGATGAATCGTTTTTTGAATACGCGTGGCTTTTGTCAGAGAAATTAAGGAGAAGCCGATTGTCGTTCCGGAACAGGTTTTGCCCAAACGTGCCGCTGGAAGGCAGCACCCGCGATCATCGTTTCCCTGGCCTGTTTTCGGACTTATGATCTCAACAGATGAAGAAGGGAGATTTTCAGCCTGCGTCGGATGGTCCGAGAGTTGAACTATGCATTTTATAACCTTTGAACCCTAAACCCAGAACCTGGAACCGATTAGTTTAGTTAATCATTATACAGATCGAATCAAATTGACAAGTCAAAACCGGATGTGGTGCAACTGCGCTCACAAATTGCCCGAGGTCTCCGAACGACGAGAATAGCGGTTTTTGTGTCTGGCATAACGGGCTTCGCAAACGGTTCGATGTTTGACGGTCTTCCACCGCTTTGACAAAGTTCAATCGAGAGGATAGGTTGAAAAAAATGAAGGAAACAACCGTATCACAATCTCTCGGCCCGACCGACGGCGCGCCGCCCGAGAATGTTCAAATCCAAACGGTCACGGGATGCAATGGCGGATGTATTTTTTGCCCGAATGGAAAAACGCGGCGCGCGATTCCCTTTGGGCGCCGCATGGATGAAAAACTTTTTCGTTCCGTGGCGGATCAATGCCTCGAGCTCGGCGTTCGTCGCTATACCCTCTACTTGATGAACGAACCCCTGCTGGACCGAAATCTTCCCGAGCGGGTGGCTTATATCAGTGCCCGCATCAAAAAACCCCAGTACACCAAGATTACCACGCACGGCGGGTTGCTCACAGAGGACATGGCGCGAAGACTTCTCGACGCCGGGCTCGACAAGTTGAAAATATCGGTTCAGAGTATCAATCCCGAAACTTATCGGCACATCATGCACCTTTCACTGGAAAGAACGCTCAAGAATATAGACAGCTTCTTGGACCTCAAAGAGAAGGGGGGCTACAGGAGGCCGCGCCTGGAAATCGTCACGGTCGATTCCATCCAAACCCATGCCGAGCTTCCCGAGATGCGTCGATATTGGCAAATGCGTAACATCAAACTGCATATCGAACCGGTGGAAAACAGGATTGACCACACTGAGATTCGCCAGTCGGCGGTCGGTACCGGCCGGCTTGTGCCCTTTACCTGGTGCCGGCGGCTGATGGAGCAAATCTTTGTCCTTTATGACGGGCGAATGATTCTATGCTGCTCGGACTGGGAACAGCAGAGCTTTATGGGGGATCTGACCAGGGAGCGTATTGCCGATATATGGCAAGGCGCCCGTTATGCGGAATATCGCCGCCGTTTTGCCGACGGCAATATCGAGGGAATGATTTGTTCCGGTTGTCGAAAGCAGGCGCCAAGCGAGTATCCGGAATAAGGTCACCGGCCGTTGCGTGATGGTCAAAGCAGCTTTGCAACTACCAGGGTGACGTCGTCTTCCTGCGCCGCCGAACCTCTGAAGTTTTCCAGTTCCTCTAAGATAACCGTTTGAATCGAACCGGCGCTTTCAATGTGATGCCGACGGACGATTTCATGCAACCGCTCCCGGCCGAACATCCGGTCCTCCTTGTTTCGGGTTTCATGAACACCGTCAGTGGCGATGACGACGACGCTTCCAGGGACCCATTGATGGCGGCTGTAAGCCTGAAAGCGGTAATCGCCGTCGACGCCCAGCGCGATTCCTGCGCCGGAAAGCTGCTGAAATTCGTTCGATCCCGGTTCATAGAGCAGTGCCGGCTCATGTCCAGCCCTGACCCAACGAAACGATTTTTGCTGCGGATCGATTTCCAGCAGGAACAGGGACACAAATCGACCCGTCTGCAAACCATCCCGCACGAGATGACGGTTGATATCGTCGATCAGGCCCGCAAGACCATCGACATTTTGGCTACCGTAAAGCAAAAAAGCCCTGGCGGTCGTCATATGGAGTGCGGCACTGACGCCGTGGTCGGAAGCGTCCGCCACGACGATGCCCAACCGGCCGTCCGGAAAGGTGAGATAATCATAATAGTCTCCGCCGGTTTCATCGCAGTAAATGCTGGTACCGGAGATCTCCAGGCCGGGAATGTTAGGTGCTTGGGTCGGCAGGAGGTTACGCTGGACCTCTTCGGCCAATTTTAGAGACGATATCAACTGGATGCGGTGCCGCAGGCCGTGGATCATGGAATTCGTGTGGTCGGCGATGAGTCCGAATTCGTCGTTTGATGCCACCGGAACCAGACGCGATAGATCGCCACGACTCACCCTTTCAAGAATGCGGGTTTCATTTTCAAACAGGAGCTTCAGGTTTTTGGAGTAAGAAAAAATTAGATTAATAACCAGGGCCAACAGGATGGCCATAATAAAAAAGATCTCATAGGTTACCGAGAGCTGGGCATCTAAAAGGGACGATTCGGTTTGATCGATTTTTGAAAGCCAGATAATGTCGCGCGAGATGACCAGAATGATGATCAACGCCACGAAAAGGGCCGTGGCCACGGCGACCAGGGAAAATTTGCGAGTGACGGGGAAGAGTCTTTCGGGCAGCTGCAGGCTGCGATGGTTGTCGAGAGCGTCCAGTATGATAAGGCGCTCCCGGTCCAGCGCCATATCGATGGCCAGGAAGAAACCGGCGACGGCGCAGCCGAAAATCAGGCTTACCGCACTAACGGCCGGAAAGCCAAAAGTAATCGTGTTGAACGTCGCAGCAATCAGACCGGCCAGCAGACAAAGGGAGATGTCCAGAAAAAATTGTCGTTTCGGCTGGGAGGAGATCGGTTCCTTAACGACAAAATACCTTACCAATGGCGGCCGCAGCACTGCGATCAATACAAAAGCACCGGAAATGATGGCCCCCAGGATCACGGGGGGCAACGTCTCCATGAACGGTCAGACCTGCGCGCCATAAACCGTCAGCATTAAGATCGTAAAAATGTAATGGACATAGATCCTGAGGGCGGGCATTTTTGCGTAGACATCGACCATTTTGAGTCACCGGTTTACGGGTTAGTGGTCCGGCCGCATTCGGTTTCCCATCTAAAAGCGGCCGCTGGGGAACACGCCGATCAATATTGTATGATTAACGCCCGGCGTTTCGTGTGTCAAGCTGCCATGAATTCTTTTACACCGCTTGGACCGTGATACCGGCAGGCGTCGTCCCGCCGTCGGCGGTCTTTCGGAGGGTGACGGGAACCGAAACCGCCTTTACCTTTGACAACCGTAAGGTGAGGACGTATAGGGAGGCCTTTGACGGAGATTGTTTGGGAGTCTTTACCCGGTGCGCCTGCAGAAAAGGGAAATTGGATGGAATTTTTTCTGTGTGTTGTCGGCATGGTCATGATCTTCGAAGGGGTGCCGTATTTTGCCTTTCCGGCGAAAATGAAGCTCTGGATCCTGAAGGTCATTGAAATGCCGGACGAAAACCTGCGCCGCCTCGGATTCGTGTTGATGATTTTCGGACTCGGGCTGGTGTATTTGGGAAAGCGATAGAAAGTCGTCGGATGCGCCCAATTCTTTAATCCACAAGTCTTTGGCGCGATTGACTCCGAAATTGGGTTCGTCTACAAGGCACATCCAGCGGCGCATATCGAGATACGTGTCGGTGGATGAAACGCAGTAAAAGATCCAAAAGACAAGCAAGATGTGGAATTATTTCTTGCTGGGGCCCTTAAATACATATCGCCGGAAACGGGGATGTTTTCATTATCCGACTACGATTACAATCTTCCGCCTGAACGGATCGCCCAAATGCCGGCAACCCGCAGGGACAGCTCACGGCTCCTGATTTTAGACCGCAGTAGCGGTGCCGTAACGCACCGCATCTTCAATGACCTCACCGCCTATCTCGAGCGGCCCGATGTGCTGGTCGTCAACAACACGGAAGTGATTCCCGGTCGCCTGATGGGCCGCAAGACCACCGGCGGTAAGGTCGAAGTCTTGATTCTCGATTACGCCGGCGGACGGACCGAAGGCGGACGGTTTGTGTGCCGTTGCCTGGTGAAGGCCGCCAAGCCGCCACGGCCCGGCGGTGAGCTCTTTTTCGACGGCGGTTTACAGGCCAGTGTGATAGAAGGCGGCGCCGGCGTTTTCACGCTCGCGTTCGACTGCAACGGTTCGTTCGAGGACCACCTCTACCGGATCGGGCAGGTGCCGTTGCCGCCGTATATCCGGCGAGACGACGGATATCCTCTGCCGGACGACCGCTGCCATTACCAGACGGTCTATGCCGAACAAAAAGGAGCTGTGGCCGCACCAACGGCCGGCCTTCATTTTTCGCGGGGACTGCTGGCGGGCATACATGCACGCGGCATCGACATCGTCACCATAACCCTGCACGTCGGTTACGGTACTTTCATGCCCGTCAGGGTGGACGACATTCGCCAGCACCGCATGCATGCCGAAAGGTTTCAGGTATCGGCCGAAGCGGCCGATCGTATCAATCGCGCCAGAGAGGGGGGCGGCCGCGTCTTAGCTGTGGGAACCACCTGTGTACGCACCCTAGAGTTCAGCGCCGATGACCGAGGACGGATGGCAGCCTGCAGCGGCACTTGTGATCTGTTTATCTACCCGGGTTACCGATTCAAAGCGATCGATGGCCTGGTGACGAACTTCCATCTGCCGAAGTCGACCCTGCTGATGCTGGTCGCCGCCTTTGCCGGAAGGGATAAAGTCCTCAAGGCTTACGGGGAGGCGATCAAAGAAAAGTACCGGTTTTTCAGCTATGGGGATGCGATGTTGATCACATAACCAAAAACCTAAAACTTAACACCTAAAACCATTATTCCCCATGTTTGACTTTAACGTCAAATCCCGATGCCAGGAAACACGTGCACGGACCGGTGTCATCGAAACCGCTCACGGCACCGTCCGGACGCCGGTTTTCATGCCGGTCGGCACGCTGGGAACCGTCAAGGCGCTTTCCCCGGAGGAGCTTGTGCAGTGCGGAGCACAGATCATTCTGGGCAATACCTACCATCTGTACCTGCGGCCCGGGTGTGAGGTCATAGAGAGATTTTCGGGACTTCACCGGTTTATGAATTGGGACGGTCCGATCCTGACCGATAGCGGCGGGTTCCAGGTTTTTTCCCTGGCGCAGTTGTCTAAAGTCAGTGAGGAGGGGGTGGCCTTTCAGTCGCACATCGACGGATCTTCGCATCTGCTCGGTCCCGAAAAAGCGGTTGCGATCCAGGTGTGCCTCGACGCGGACATCGTCATGTGCCTCGACCAGTGTATCGCCTACCCGGCCGAGCGTGAAACCGCACGCGAGGCTCTCGAGCTGACCGCCCGCTGGGCCGTGCGATGCAAAAAAGAATGGCAGTTGCGGACGGACGGTCACCAAGCGCTGTTTGGAATTGTCCAGGGTGGCATGTACAGGGAGTTGAGAGCACGGTCTGCCGAACTGACGGCCGAAATTGGATTCGACGGGTACGCCGTCGGGGGGCTCAGTGTCGGCGAGCCCAAGGACCAGATGCTGGAAATAGCCGACCAGACGCTGCCCCTACTGCCGGTGTCTCAGCCGAAATACGTTATGGGGGTCGGCACGCCGGAAGACCTGGTGGAGCTGGTGGCATTAGGGGCCGATATGTTCGACTGCGTATTGCCTACCCGCAATGCGCGCAACGGCCAGATGTTCACGGGCGGTGGGACCCTTAACATCACAAATGCCCGCTACCGAACCGATACGGAACCTCCGGACCCATCCTGCACCTGCTACACCTGTCGCCATTACTCGCGGGCCTACCTGCGCCATCTGTATATGTCCCGGGAACTTCTGGCCTATCGCTTGAACACGATACACAATATTCATTATTTTCTCCGTCTGGTCCGGGACATGCGGGTCGCAATTGCCGAACAGCGCTTTACGGATTTTCGAAAGGAGTTTTATCGCCGGCGGGCCGGTCGAAAATTATAGCTGCAGCAACCCGGCAAGTGCGAGGAGGCGGATTGCGCCACGGAAGTTTGTCGGGCCTGCGGGCCTTGCCAGTTGGCAAATTCTAATTTTGTATTTATTTTATTCATTTAATACGATAAGTCTTTGAGCAAGCCATATTCGATTTGGTGGTCCCATAGGGCAACCAAACATAAGGAGGATAACATGAAAGAAAAAGTTGAAGCGGCACTGAAGAAGATCCGACCTATGCTCCAGAGAGACGGTGGCAACGTGGAGCTGATCGAAGTCGAGGACGGCATTGTAAAGGTCCGCCTGCAAGGCGCCTGCGCCGGTTGCCCCATGTCCCAGATGACCATTAAAAACGGTATTGAGAGATTATTGAAACAGGAAATTCCTGAGGTCAAATCGGTTGTATCCGTTTGATGGTCCGTCATATCGATGGACTCATCCGATGCACCGCATTTCCGGCCTCTCACCGGAATGTTTTCAAGGCGAGATTCGCTGAAACGGCGAGTCTGCATCGGACCGGCGGCGATACATTTTCACGATCACCTCCAATGCTACGGCATATTCTGAAGACGGCAGGGACTGACAATGACCATTGCAGAGGAAATCAAGACCATGATGGCCGGGTCTTCGTGGATCCGGAAGATGTTCGAGGAAGGCGCCAAACTGAAAGCCCAACACGGGCCCGAAAATGTCTATGACTTCAGTCTCGGAAATCCGAACCTGGACCCGCCCGATGTTTTCAATAAAGCCCTTGAGACCGTTATAGCGGAAACGGGACCCATGGGGCACGGTTACATGCCGAATACCGGTTATCCCCACGTCAGGCGAGCGGTCGCCGACTACCTGTCGCGCGAGCACGGGGTGGAATTCACCGAAAACGAGGTCATCATGACCTGCGGCGCCGCCGGGGCGCTCAATATGATCTTGAAAGCGATTCTCGATGCGGGTGACGAGGTGAGCACCCCTTCCCCGTACTTTGTCGAATACAAATTCTACGCCGCCAATCACGGCGGCACTTTGAAAACCGTACCGACCCGACCGGATTTTACATTAGACATCGACGCCTTGTCGGCTGCCGTCACGGAGAGAACCAAGGCGGTCCTGATCAATTCTCCGAACAATCCCACCGGCCAGATCTATTCGGAAGAAAGCCTGCTGGCTCTCGGACGACTTCTAACCCAAAAGAGCCAGGCCTTCGGTCGCACCATCTACCTGATTTCCGACGAACCCTATCGCAAGGTCGTTTATGACGGAGTTCGGGTGCCGAGCATCTTTACCTGTTACCGCGAGAGCATTCTGGCCACTTCCTACTCCAAAGACCTGTCGATTCCCGGGGAGCGAATCGGGTATGCCGCCGTGCACCCGCAGGCCTCCTATCGGCAGGATTTGATCGGCGCTATGGCACTGACCAACCGCATTCTGGGTTTTGTCAATGCCCCGGCGCTGATGCAGCGGGCGGTGGCTCTTGTACAGGGGGCCACTGTCGATATTTCGGCTTACGCACGCAAACGCGCTTTGCTCTGCGATGGTCTGGCAGACTGCGGGTATACTTTTGTGCGGCCGCCGGGGGCGTTTTATCTTTTCCCTCAAACTCCTATCCCGGATGATGTGGCCTTTGTCAAAGAATTGCAGAAGGAATTGATCCTGGCAGTACCGGGCAGCGGATTCGGTGGTCCCGGGCATTTCAGGCTTTCTTACTGCGTCGATGATGACACCATCGTAAATGCTATCCCCGGCTTTGGAGAAGCGATGAAAAAATTCCACTGATCCGGAAATGAAAAATATTTGATCCACCTTCTTCACGATAATTCGAAAAGGAGCGCCTCATGAAAATTCTGAAGATCGACCACTTGGGCATTGCCGTCAACAGCATCGATGAAGGGAAAAATTTCTGGTCGGAAGTCCTCGGACTGGCATTCGAGGGCACCGAAACCGTCGCCGAGCAAAAGGTGACCACCGCCTTTTTTCCGGTCGGTGAGAGCGAAGTCGAATTGCTCGAGTCGACCGCACCGGATGGTCCGATTGCCAAGTACATGGAGAAAAAGGGAGCGGGCATCCAGCATATCGCTTTTCGGGTTGCCGACATCGAAGCGGCGCTCGCGGAGCTAAAGGAAAAGGGTGTCCGGCTGATCGATGAGAAGCCGCGCATGGGTGCCGGTGGCGCCAAAATCGCCTTTTTACATCCCAAGGCGACCGGCGGGGTTCTGGTCGAGCTGTGTGAACGTTGAGCCTCTCGCTATGGGAAGTTTGCTCGCCGATCGCACAATCAATCCGTGGCTGCCCGTTTTTAAGTGAGTTTGCAGTTGATTAAGGGTTACGGTAAGAAATAATTCCACAAGATTGCGCCGGATTTGGGTTCGTCTACAAGGCACATCCAGCGGCGCATATCGAGATACGTGTCGGTGGATGTAACGCAGTAGACGATCCAAAAGACTAGCAAGATGTGAAATTATTTATTGCTGGGGTCCTAAGGCATGCGTGGCGATGCTTATTGGTCAGGTTCCGAGAATTTTTTCACAAGCTTCTGAAATTCGGTGCTCTGCTTGTTGATCAGATCTTGCAATACTTCGAGCGACTTATTTGGATCGATGCCGGGATTTTTGATGAGGTCTCGCAGGCGCGAGATGGTCTGTTCCTGCGCCTCGATTTTTTGCTTGAGGGCTTGATTTTCTTCTTCTAGGATCTGGTATTCATCCTTTGAAACCCATCCCATGATGCTAAAGTAATCACCAAAGGATTTCTTGAAATCCGCCGCCGCCCTTTCCCATGCAGCACTGCTTTCCGGGCCGTCCTGACTCTGCTCTTCGAGACCGTAGTATTTTTTAAACATTGCGGTCAATTCCTCGACACCGCTGAAACCCCCGTTGATCCAGCGGGAGACGTCTTCGAGTTGTTTCTGGCCTCTGGCAACAGAGAGAAGATAATTTCCCCAGAATTCCAGGAATTGTCGGTCCATGACAGAATCCTCGGCCTGTCTCTTATACACATCTCCGAGCCCACGAGACGGCACTAAGGATCTCGTATG
>JARFQH010000097.1 GCA_029287875.1 Desulfobacteraceae bacterium
CGGCCACCGCGGCAGCGATTCCCCGCCTGCTGCCCATCGGCTTGGCGCCGGCGTCCACCAGTTTCTTGCCTGCTTCATAGATTGAGCGGGCCAGAACCGTGGCTGTTGTTGTACCGTCTCCGGCCATGTCGCTGGTTTTGCTGGCGACGTCTTTGACCATCTGGGCGCCCATATTTTCGAATTTGTCCTCCAGTTCGATCTCTTTGGCCACGGTGACACCGTCTTTGGTGACCGTCGGGGACCCCCAGGACTTGTCAATCACAACGTTTCTGCCTTTTGGCCCCAGGGTGACGACCACAGCATCCGCAAGTGTGCGTACCCCGTTCAACATCGATTCACGGGCTTTCATGTCATATTTGATAATTTTTGCCATTGTTGATTCTCCTCCATTTTTATTAAACTGAATTTAGCCGATTACACCAAGGACGTCGTCTTCGCGCATGATGAGATATTCTTCGCCTTCAATCTTAATCTCGGTCCCGGAATATTTTCCGAATAGTATTCGGTCGCCTTTTTTTACTTCCAGGGCAGTCCGTTTGCCATCCTCACCGACCTTTCCGTTGCCGACGGCGACCACTTTGCCCTCTGCCGGTTTTTCCTTAGCGGTATCTGGAATAATGATACCTCCCTTGGTTTTGGTTTCTTCTTCTACCCGTTGCACTAAAATGCGGTCCTGTAATGGTCTGAGTTTCATACCGTTTGCTCTCCTTTGCGCTAATTTTGTTTGAGTAGGTCAAACTAGACAGGTTGCGAGCCCTTGGCCGGGGCTCCAATAATATCGATCTGCAGATTCGATAAAAGCGTCATCCGGATTAAATAATGAATTACATGTTATTACAACTGCTTATATGCGATTATGGCCACTTGATTTCGATAGCTATAATAATCACACTTTTTTTGTTGTAAAGTGGTGTTTCGCAAAAAAAAGTGTATTTTTGTAAAAATTAAGACATCACCCCAGCGGTGCGTTTGGGGTAGCCTGATGCCTCGGTGCCAAACTCCGACGGTCGAAAAAAAACCCGGAGCACCAAGCGACAGATGCGCTTTTTTCGTTTTCTCGGCCCGGACTGGGCGCTATTTGTCGGATGATTTTGGTTGTGTGTCCGTTCCGGTGGAGCCGGTACCTGCCGGTTTATCGGCTTTATTCTTTGCTGGTCCGTTGGCGGTAGAGGCGCGGGATTTTCCGGCATAGTCGGTTGCATACCAGCCGGTCCCTTTTAGATGGAAACTGGTGTGTGACACAAGCTTGTGAAGTCTGCCGGAGCAGTGATCACATCGGGTTAGGGGTTTGTCTGAAAACTTCTGTATGACTTCTTTAATTCTGCCGCATTGACCACACTCGTATTCATAAATGGGCATTTGGTACAATCCTCCATAAAACGGGACGCTTTCAGACATCACCTATATCATTAAACATAAAAAATTATACATTAACAGACGTTTTGTCAAGGATTCATTTGCGTTTGTATTCCTTTGTATAAAACCGAAGTCGGTCAATAACCCTTCATATCGTCATAGGGTATACGCCACTCGTTGTAAAACTCGAGGACCTCGCCGAGTCCCGGCACCCTGCAGGGTTCGAGGATCTCGTGGGTTTTTACATGTACCCGCTTTTCTTCCGCCAGTCGTTCGTCGGGTGCCGCGTCGAAGTACTGCAGGAACCGGCTGAAGCGCACGATGTGGATCAGTTCATGGGTCACGATGTAGAGAACAAACGGGAGGAGTTGCAGGTTCGGTTTTTGATTTAGGGCCGCCAAGATCGCATGGTCCTGCAGGCATATCTTGTACAGGTCGTAGGTCGAACTGCCGAGCGCACGATCGGGGTGACGTCCTTCATAACGGACGATCTGGGCAAAAGGTCCCTCGACAACTTCGTCCGGTGCCAGTTTGATTAATGTTTTGATGTCATAGCGCCGGTGGAGCCATTGGCTGGCCGACATCTTGTAGTAATTGCTGACGAGCTCCTCGGCCAGTGCAACGGCTTTGTTGACGATTCCGATCTGTTCAGGGTTGAATGTTACCGAGGTATCCATTTTTGCTTCGACTGGCACAGACCTGACGGGCTGTCGTTCGTTAAGATGGACACTTTTTTTCATTGTCGGGGCCGACTGTTGATACTCATCGGAAACTCTTTTTCGAGCGCCAAATTACCGTCTGTCGAAAACACGAACACGGTGGCAATTGTGAACCGATCGGCGTTCTCCTGGTCGGTAACCTTAAACCGAATAGTCCGGAAATTGTAAATGGAAAATGCGCTGCCGAGTTTACCGTCGGGTTTGCCGGATTCAAAGGGTACCGGCGGCAGGACCAGCCAGTCATCCGGATTATCTTCTTCACTTTTCAGTACAACCACTGTCTGGCCCGAGATCTGTTGGGATTTCGATCCATCATTTCTGATGACGTATTCCACCCGCAATGCTTTGGTGTGCGGTTCGTACACGGTGTTAAAATTTCTGACATCGGCCCCGATATCCTTGCCGTCCGCCCCTGCTGCTTGAGTCATTCGTTGATCGCCTTCAACTGGCGGTCGATCCCCCGAGTCTTTGTGATCGGTCAAGGGCGTTTCTTCACCGGGTTCGGATTTGATCACCAGTCTATCGCCGGGATGAAGCGTGCTGTCGCCTTCAATGTGATTCAGACGGCGCAGCTGATCCACCGATACGTTGTAACGGAAGCCGATGGCATAGAGCGAATCACCCGACTCGACGGTATGATAAACGGTTTTCTCTCTGTTGCGGACCATCGCGGCCGTTTCGTTTTGTGGCGGTTGACCCGTGGTTGCGACTGTTTCAATTGCCTCCGGAGGATTTAAGACCGCCTTTTTGCCGTCCGGTTTGCCTTCGCGCTTGTCCGGATGTTTGGTTCTACCGGGTTTTTTTCCGTTTATTGATTCCGTCAATACCATGCGTGCCATCAAGATGTCTTTTTCATCACGCAGGGCATGCATCGCCTGGTTCAGTTCGACGATCTTATTTTCGAGTGTCCGAATGTCGCCCGCCGCTTTCTGGTACAGATATACCAATCCTCCGGCAAGTCCACCCAAGGCCAGGATGATCAAGGCCGTGACGACGACAGCGGCTTTCAAATGGTTGAAGGCGATAGTTTTACTGTGCTCGCCTATGAACACCAGCGCCCAACGACGATCGCTGCGCGAGCCTCTGATCGGCTTTTTGGGTGTACGGTTTTTTCTACTCTCCCTCATTGGCAGGGTCCTTCATCCATCTACGGAAATTGATCGGTGCTTCTAAAGTTACTGTGGATGGGCACTGTCTATCATTACGCTAATCGAGGTGCCCGTTCGGGCCGCAAAGAAACGGGCGGCATTGCCCTGGTTTACCGAGATTTCGAAAAATCCACGGCTGCCGACCAAAACAAGCGGGGTCCCCGGCTTCACGCTGTCATAGGTCGGGGACAAACAATTGAGCCTTTGCCGACCGATGGCTAACCGCAGGCTGTTGTGATCGGCAGCGGGATAGTGACGCTTGACAAAAGGCCAGTCGATATTGGTTATCAGGTTTCCGAAGCGGTCGACGTCAATGACGGTGCCGGAAATTCGGCCGTCTTTTTCCAAACGGGCTTGGACAAGATCCAGGCGCACGAGGGCGTCGCTTTCAATCGAGGCACCCAACCGGTCGAGGGGCAGTCCCAGCGACAAATGGGCGCCAACCGGGGCGAATACGTCCCGGCCGTGAAAAGTGCGGCTGACCGGTTTCAAAAAAAATTCCGTGTTTTCGACCTTCACGATCTTTTCGATCGGTTGGTTTTCGAGAAAAGGCGAGAGCACACCGTTGTCCGGAGCGAGAAAGGTTTGGCCTTCCAATCCCAAGGCTACAACTGCGCGGCGGCTGCCGACTCCCGGATCGACCACTACGATGTGAACGGTTTCAGAGGGAAAATACCGGTAGCTGCTCGCGATGGCATACGCCGCCTGGTGCACGTCCTGGGAGTCGATCCAATGGGTGATGTCGACGATGGTGGCCCGGGGGTTGATCCTCAGGATCACCCCCTTCATGATCGCCACGTAGGCGTCGTGAGTGCCAAAATCTGTCAAGAGTGTGATAACCGGCATGTCGAAAAAGTCACGAAATTAAAACAGCTTTTTCTGTATCTTAAATCCCAGGTGGTGATAGGCCGCCTCGGTCGCTTTTCTGCCGGCGGAAGTCCTTGTAATCAAACCCGCTTTTAAAAGATAGGGTTCGACGACATCCACCAGGGTGTCGGTTTCTTCCTGCAGCGTGGCGGCAATCGCTTCGATACCGACCGGTCCGCCGTTGTAGAATTCGATGACCGTCCGAATGAAGCGACGATCGAGATCGGTCAACCCTTTTTCATCAACGCCTTCAAGCGCCAGTGCCGCTTCGACCGTGTCACGCTTAATCGTTCCGTCGGAGCGAACTTGGGCATAATCCCTGACCCGCCGGAGAAGCCGGTTGACAATCCGCGGTGTTCCGCGCGATCGCGTGGACAGTTCGGCGGCCCCGAAATCGTCTAAAGGAACATCGAGCAGGGCGGCGGAGCGCTTGGTGATCCGTATCAATTCGGCTTCGGTGTAAAAATCGAGACTGCGCAAGATCCCGAAGCGATCCCGCAACGGCGAAGAGATGAGTCCGATTCGGGTCGTCGCGCCGATCAGTGTGAAACGCTTGAGCCGAAAGCGATGGCTTCTGGCATGGACCCCTTTGTCGAAAACAAAGTCGATGGCGAAGTCTTCCATTGCCGGATACAACAATTCTTCGACATTCCGTGGGATGCGGTGGACTTCGTCGACGAAAAGAACGTCACCGTCTTCGAGGTGCGTCAAAATACCAATAAGATCGCCACCCTTTTCCAGGGCCGGTCCGGAGGTGACCGTCAATGTTCCGCCGGTCTCGTTGGCAATGATGTGCGCGAGGGTCGTTTTTCCGAGCCCCGGCGGTCCATGAAAGAGAACATGATCGACGGGTTCATTACGCATCTTGGCTGCTTCGACCGCGATTTTAAGCGTTTCCACGATTTCTTTCTGCCCGACGTAATCGGTGAAACATGCGGGACGCAATGACAGGATGTCCGGTTCCTTGTCTTCGGGCAGGCAGGCTCCGGAGACCACTTCCCGGTTTTCGGTTGAAAATTTTAAAACATCATTCACGGTTTCGATTCTCCGCGATACACTTCTTCGAACAACTCTTCCGGAGTGATGATGGCGCGGTTGCGATCCAGAGCTTCCGCCACCAGCCGTCTGGCATCCGAAACTTTATGGCCGAGTTGGGAAACAAGGACTTCGATCACAGCATCGACCGTCTCCCCGTCGACCGACATCTTACGTGTTGCCGCCTCGGTCGGCAGTGCAAAGCGTTCCATTTTACCGCACAACGTTGCAATTATCTTCTGGGCGGTGCGGCTGCCGATGCCTTTGAGTTTTTTCAAAGCGGCTTGGTCTTTGGTCTCAATCGCGCGCGCGATCTCTCCAACCGGCAATGTCATGGCCTTGACAGCTTTCAACGGGCCGATGTCGCCGACGGATATGAAATGCTGGAAGAATTCTTTTTCTTTTTCGGAGTTAAAGCCGATCAAAACGGGTTTGGGTTGCCGCTCGGTCTGCTGGTAGTAAATGTATAGAGCCAACGGGTCGCCGATATTGCTGGCGTGCACGCGCTCGATTACATAGGCCGGCAATAGAACTTCGTAGCCCACTTGGTTCGCAAGAAGTAAAATCCGGTCTTCTCCGATTTTCAGCAGGCTGCCTTCAAGGTAACCGATCATAGCGCGGCTTTAGGTTTGATACTAACGACAAGCAAGATGGTTCAATTTATTTTGACCACGTCCCTTACTTCAGGCAGTGTCGGCGGCTGCAGCGATACAGGCCGATCAGGGCCAGTCCGAGAGCGTCGGAGGCATGCAGCGGCCGGATCGGAGAGGACAATTTCAACAGGTTTCGAACGGATTTTTCGAGCTGCATCTTGGTGGCGCTGCCGTTTCCGGTCAAGACCTTTTTGGCTTCTCTAACCGGCACTTCCAGGGCCGTCATACCGATCTGCATCCCGGCGAGCAAAATAACACCTGAAACCTGACCCAGAATGATACCCGATTTGGGGTACTGTTTTAGCGAGAAAACATCCTCAATGACCATCAGGTCCGGCTTTTCGACCTTCAAAAGAGCGAAAAGCCGGTCATAAATTTCGTGCAACCGGCCAGGCAGGGGCGTTTTTTTTGAGGTATTGATGCTGCCGTAGGAGCAGCCGCTGATGTTGATGCCGGATCCGTTGATGATTCCTATACCGGTTGACGACAAACCGGGGTCGATGCCGATGATTTTCATTCTCCCGAGTATTGCATACGGAAACTACTTGATCTGGCTCAACTTCTGGGTCGCCAACTGAGCCTCGGTTGTGTTGGGGTACTTACTGATCAAATCCTTCAGAATGAGCCGGGCGTTTGCTTTGTCACCGATGTTTAGAAAGGAGTATCCCTGCTTCAGCATGGCAGACCTGATTTTGTTGCCCTTGGGGTAGTCTTCAACGACTTTTTGGTACTCGACGATGGCTTTTTCGTACCACTTTTCCCGGTAGTAAATCTCCCCGATCCAGAATTGGGCATTGTCGGCATTTTGGGAATCCGGAAAGCGCTTGGTAAACTCCTGAAAGCCTTGCCGGGCCTTTTCGAGTTCACCGGCGTCGAAGGCTTGCTTGGCCTGATCGTAGAGCGCCTGCTCGGAAAGGCTCGAGAGCGGGACCCTTGCCGCAGGAACTTTGGCCGGAGCAGGCTTGACGGCCGAGGGTTTGGCGGCGCCACCCATGTCCAGATACTGTTCGATACTGGTGATACGGCTGTTCATGACGCGCGTATCATCTTTAATTCGGTCGAGTTCCGTTAATCCGGACGCATCTTTTTCCTGTTTGACCCGGTACTCGATTTCTTCGAGTCTGCCGTTGATCACCCCGATTTGCTCGCGCATGGATTCGATTTCAATCCTGAGGTTGGCTGTTTGGCCGCGGATATTTTGTTCCTTGTTTTCGCTAGTTTGGCTAAACTTTTCGATCTGTGTTTTCTGGCGCGCTAGCTGACCTTCCACGGCGGCCAACCGGTCATCGAGAACGATAACATCGGTGCGACCGGCACAACCCACTATAACGATGATGCAGAAAAGAAATTTGGTAAAATAATTTTGTTTCATGATGGTGATTCGATTGTCAAAATATGGATGGTCGTAAAAAAATGATCGCACAACCGGCACGTTTGTACGGGTGGCGACATGAATCAAGCGACAAGCGGCTACTGGGCGGATGCCTGGCGCTTGGACTCTGCAAAAGGCCGTCAACCACCAGACACCCGCTTCGCTTACTCGTTGGACACCGGTTTATCCAATTTGCGAGTTAAGCGAATTTCGTGCAGGTCTAGATGGGCGCTTGTGATGATTTTATCCCTGTCTGGCGATTGCTCAGTCCGGCCGTCAGACAGGAAGTATGATTTACTGGCTGCCTAGTTGATGATGAAATTGTCTCGCCTGTTCTTGGCCCAGCAATCTTCGGTTTGCTCGGTGCAGGTCGGCCGTTCTTCACCGTAGCTGACGGTTGAAATGCGATAGGCTTCGACTCCCATGTCGACCAGGAATGATTTGGCGCTTTCGGCCCGTCTTTCACCCAACGCGAGGTTGTACTCGGCGGTGCCGCGTTCGTCGCAATGGCCCTCGATCGTGGTGTAGACATCCGGATAGGTCTTTAAAAATTCGGCCTTATTCTTCAACGTTGCTTGGGCCATGTCATCCAGATTGGATTTGTCGAAGGCGAAGTAAACGTTTTCTTCTATAAATTCGCTCTTCGCCATGTCAAACGCCTTCGCGGCTTTATCTTCAACCGGAGGGGGCGGCGGTGGGGCCGGAGCCGGAGCCACGACCGGCGCCGGTTCTTCTTTGGTGACGGTCTTTTTTGCACATGAAACCGTCCCCAGCAAAACAGGAATTACCAAAAACAGGGCCAGAAAAATCCATAGTTTGTTTCTCATCTTTTCCTCCTTTCAAATCCTCGCTTGCATTAGTATTTACTTAAATTCGGCGACCAACTCGGACTGGACTGGTCACCGGACATGGTGAGCAGTCGTCTTTGGTCGGCACCGAAAGCGGTCATCACGTAAATCCTCGAGGAGCCTTCACGTGTTGAACTAAATGCTATCAGGCTTCCGTCCGGTGACCAGGAAGGCGATTCGTTGTTCCCGGTGTCCTGAGTCAACTGCAAGGGTTGCCGCCGTTTCAGATCGATGGTAAAAATATCGTTACGGCTGCCTGCCATTGACGTGTAAGCGATGCGATCTCCTGCAGGAGACCAACTCGGCTGGGTGTTGTAGTTGCCTTCGAATGTCAAGCGCTCAACCTGGCCGGTTTTGATATCCTGGACATAAATCTGCGGCGCTCCGGTTCGGTTTGACACAAAAGCCATCTTCACAGCATCCGGCGCCCAACTCGGAGAAAGATCGCTGGCCCAATTGTTTGTAATCTTTTTAATAATTTTCCCCGAACCCGTCAACAAATAAATTTCTTGATTTCCCGCGAAGGACATCGTGGCCGACAGGGTGAACTGACCGGGAACCCACGAAGGGGTAATGTTGATTCCCTTCTCTTCAATGGCCACCTTCTCGCTGCCCACCGTCCGGTGGATGAAAATGTCCGGCTTTTTGTTGACGTAGGTCGTGTAGGCGATCCACTTGCCGTCCGAAGACCAGGCGGGAGACAAACTGATGGTTCCGTGACGTGTGAACGGCACCGGGCGGCTGCCGTCGAAATCGCAGATCAAAATCTCCTTGTTGCCGCTCCCATTGGAGACAAAGGCGATCTTGCTGTCGAATATGCCGCGTTTGCCGGTGAGTTGCATGATTACCTCGTTGCAGAATCGAAGGATGATCGGTCTGACATCATCCACTGTACCGTGGTAGCGCTTGCCCAGCAGCCGCTTGCCCGTGAGTGTATCGAACAGCCGCAGCTCGATATCGACGAGCGATCCGGTTTGCGACAAGCCGCCGGTCACCAGCAATTCGGCCCCAATTGTGGTCCAGTTGCGGAAATTGATTTGGTCGCTCGTGATGACCGGATTGCCCGGTTCGAGCAGATAGGCACCGCGGTCGATCATGTTGAAAAAACCGGTGAAATCTAATGAATTCGTAAGGATATCAGTTGCTTTTTTCAGAAGAGCCTGATCGGTCCCATCGGGGCTCAGTGCCGCGAAAGCCGGTATGGCCATCGGTATTTTACGCGAGAACGGATTGTTGATATCGATGTAGTCGTATTGACCGAAGACGGCTGCAGGCAAGAGCAAAATGATAAAGATCATCGCCACCCGTAAACTATGTCCACTCCCTTTAATCATGCGTTTAATTCCTTGAGCCCTTGTGCTGCTGCAGGCTTCCTTGTCATTTGATGCCTTTTGGCCCGAACCGGATGCCAACGGTATAATCGCCGGCAAACAGGCCCGCGGGCAGCGGCGGCAACGGGTTTGACTTGACGATCGCGCGATAAGCCGATTCATCCAGATAGGTGTTGCCGGATCTTTGATCGAACCAGATGTCGCTGATGTCACCGTTTGGTCTGATTTTAAATCCTAAGACTGCTTCGAGGTCTGTCCGACCGCCGCTCATCAGCTCGGAGAAGACCCAGTTTTTTTGAACCTGGTAGGCAATTTCGGCCTGATAAACCTGGACCCGGCTTCGAAATTGGCCCGAAGAGAGACCACTACCGCGCGGGCTGCCGATCACCGTTCCGGCCTGACCGCTGCCGGCCCCGGTGTCCGTCTTCCGACTGCGGTCTTCTTTTTCAACTTGTTGTTTCAGGCGGTTCATTGCTTCTTCCAGTTTGGAAGGACGCGTTTCTTCAACTTTTTTTTCCATCTTTGAAACGGCGTCTTTGATCACCTTGGAAGGCTTGAACGTCTTGTGTTTCAAAGATTCCTTTTTTTTCGTCTTCGGTTTAGGTGTCGGTGCCGTCGATACCTCCGCCTCGGGTTTCGGCGGTGGTGGCGGCGGCTTGACAGGTACAGGTTTGACGACCGGTTCTTTTTTTACGGCCGGTTTTTCGGGAACTGATGATTCTACGACCGGTTTTTCAGGGGCAGGGGCCTTGGCGGCTCCGTTCCCCAAGGCCGGGAGCGAAACAAGACTGACATTGACGGCCGATGGAATGTATCTCCTGGAGGGCGTCAACGCCGGCATGATGACGAATATGGCCATCAGGACGATGTGGAGCAGCAACGATATTCCGATGTAAAGGACTAGGGTCCGGTTGCCGACATCGACGCTGGCAATTCGCTTCGAGGCGGCTTGTGACGCGCGTCTTTTCATTGCGGCCACTACTTTTTGTTAACTTTTTCGTCTTTGGTTGGCGGTACGGTCACCATTCCAAGCTTTTCCACGCCGGCCAATTTGATTTCGGACATGACCCGGACGACCGTTCCGTAAGGGATATCCTTATCCGCCTTCAGATAGACTTCGCGGTCGCTGCGGTTGCCCATGATTCTCTTCAGCTTTTCGTTGAGGTCGTCAACAGTCACCGGTACATCGTTGATAAAAATGGTGGCTTTGTTGTCAATGGAGATCATCAAATTTTCTTCTTCCGCCGGAAGGGGTTCGGCTGTGGCCTCCGGCAATGCGACATCGACGCCCTGGGTCATCATCGGCGCTGTTACCATGAAAATTATCAGGAGCACCAGCATCACGTCGACGAAGGGGGTGACATTGATGTCCGACATAAAGCTGTTGTTGTTACCGCCGGATGTCAACTTTTTCTCCTTTCGATTCTCAAAATATCCCGCTCGACGATATTCAAAAAGTCGGCTGAAAAGCTCTGCAGCTCGGATTCGATGACCCGAATTTTCTGGTTGAAATAATTGAAGGCGATGACCGCTGGAATGGCCACCGCCAGTCCGGCAGCCGTAGCGATCAAGGCTTCCGATATACCGGGGGCGACGACGGCCAGATTTGCCGAGCCTTTGAGACCGATGCTGCGAAACGAGTGCATGATACCCCAAACGGTGCCGAACAAGCCGATGAAGGGCGTCGTGTTGCCGGTTGTGGCCAGGAAAGGCACCATTTGGGTCAAGCGGGTCATCTCGGTGTTGATCGCCCGGCGAAGCGTGCGTTTGACGTTTTCGATACCGGAAGTCTTGGTGCCAAGCGACGGTGTGTCGGAAGCCGACGGTAAGGGCATCGAAACGGAAAGACCCGATTGGCTGAGTTTTTTGAGTTCCAGGTAACCCATTCTAAAAATTCGTGCGATCGGGCTGGCGTCGAGTTGTTTGGCCTTTACGAACGCGTTTGAAAGATCCCGGCTTTTCCAGAAAAAATCGATGAATTGGGCCGATTCTTTGTATGCTTTGCCGATGTAGCGCATTTTTATGAGTATGATGGCCCAAGAGGTAATTGAAAAAAACAACAACAGCAGCAACACCAACTGAACCACTATCCCGGCGTTTAGAAAAATATGGATGATATCGATATCGGTTTGAGGCATTAAGGAAGAATCTCCTCATCGGAATATAAATTCCGCTAATTTAAAGGTTTAAGGCCCAAGTGTCAAGAAGTTTACAGGCTTCGGCAACGACCGGCAACATGCGGTTCGCAATGAAAACGGATTTAAAGGGTTGCAATTCTCTCGATCCGTCCTTAAAAGATTGATGCCCCATGGCCGTGTTAGCCGCCGGCGTTCGATACCGCAGGTGGGCCCGCAGCAGCTGGGTAAACCCGGAAGATGGCGGCAAGTGAAGAGTAACCAACCTAAATTTTGATAAAAATTCAAACTCTCAATTTTGATGAACTCGTAAAAACTCCGAAGAATTCTAGGTAACCACAACATAATGGATATATATAACTTTTACTACCACATTATATTGCGATAGTAAATACAAATTTCGACTTTTTACGAAACCATCAACTTTGGCAGAAATGAAAAAGGGATGTACATGAGCCAAATAGCCGATTTGCTGTTTCAGGCCAGAATGCTGAAAGAGATCCCCCGGTCCGGTTTTAGCTTTCTCGGGTCCGGAAAAGAATCCGTGGCCGAACACACTTACAGCGCCACCTTCATTGCCTTCGTTATGGCCCAAAAAGAAGCCGATGTGGATAGCGGTCGACTGATCGGGATGTGTCTGGTGCACGATTTGACTGAAGCCCGCATCGGCGACTTGAATACGGTTAACAAAGAGTACGTCAGCTGCGATGCGGATAAAGCCCTGCGGGACTCTTTGCAAGGCCTGCCTTTCGGAGACGCCTTAGAAGGCCTTATCCGCGAGTTCGAGGCCAATCAAACCCCTGAAGCCCGGTTGGCTCGAGACGCCGACCAACTATCGCTCATCCTGGAACTCAAGGCGCTGGAGGACATCGGGTACAAACCGCCTGGAAAATGGCTGCCGGCAGTCGTCGACAGGCTTCAGACAGCCACCGGGCGATGGCTGGCCAAAGACATCCTGCAGACCTCCTGGGACAACTGGTGGTTTAAACATTTGGGTTGACAGAAGAAGCGCCAACACTTATTCATTTTTTTTGGTTAAAAGCACTTAACGAACACGGAGGCATGCATGAACTGGTTCACGCAGACGTTTGCGTCTTCCATCGGCAAAAAGTGGTTGATGGCCATAACCGGTTTGGGATTCTGCGGTTTTCTCACGACACATCTGGCTGGCAACCTTTTTATCTATGGCGGTCGCGACGCCTTTAATTCCTATGCCGAGCACCTTCACAGCTTGGGTCCACTGGTCACCCTGTTTGAATTGGGGCTGTTCACCTTTGCCGTCCTGCATGTCGGCAGCGGTCTGATTCTCTTCTACCAGAACTTTAGATCCCGACCCAATCGCTACGCCGCCAACAGCAGCGGCGGCGGGCGGACGATAGGTTCCCGGACCATGCCATACACGGGTCTCCTGATCCTTGTTTTCGTGATCTTTCACCTGAGCAACTTCACCTTGGCCGATAAAACCGGCACCACCATCTACGAGATTGTCTCGCGTACTTTTGCCAATCCGGTGAATGTATTGCTCTACGTCCTGGCGATGGCAGTTGCCGCCATCCACGTCAGCCACGGTTTTTGGAGCGCTTTTCAGACCCTTGGTGCCAACCATCCGAAATACATGCCGTTTATCAGGGGGGCCGGCATCGTCTTCAGCCTCGTCGTCGGTCTGGGATTCGGCCTGCTTCCGATTTACCTGTTGTCCATTGCCTGAAGGAGGTAACGCATGCAGCTTGATGCCAAAATTCCCGGTGGGCCCCTGGCCCAAAAATGGGATCGGCACCGCTTTGAATTAAAGTTGGTCAACCCGGCCAACAAACGCAAATTCGATATCATCGTCGTTGGGACTGGCTTGGCCGGCGGTGCTGCTTCGGCCTCTTTGGCAGAGCTGGGCTATAATGTCAAAACCTTCTGCATTCAGGACTCGCCGCGCCGCGCCCACAGCATTGCCGCCCAGGGCGGTATCAACGCCGCCAAGAACTACACCAACGAAGGCGACAGCATCTGGCGGCTGTTTTACGACACGGTCAAGGGCGGCGATTTTCGAGCACGCGAGGCCAACGTCTACCGCCTGGCTCAGATCAGCAACAACATCATTGATCAATGTGTCGCTCAGGGGGTGCCGTTCGCCCGGGATTATGGTGGCTTGCTGGCCAACCGCAGTTTCGGCGGCGCCCAGGTGTCGAGAACCTTTTACGCCCGCGGGCAGACAGGGCAGCAGTTGCTGCTGGGCGCCTACAGCGCTCTTATGCGCCAGGTCGGCTTGGGAAAAGTGCAAATGTTTCCGCGGCGCGAGATGCTCGACCTGGTGGTTGCCAACGGTCAGGCGCGGGGCATCGTGGTGCGGAACTTAATTACCGGCCAGATCGAAACGCACGCGGCCCACGCCGTGGTCTTGTGCACCGGCGGTTACGGCAATGTCTTTTTCCTTTCGACCAATGCCATGGCCTCCAACGTATCGGCCTCTTTCAAGGCGTACAAGAGAGGCGCTTATTTCGCAAATCCGTGTTTCACGCAGATCCATCCAACCTGTATCCCTGTCCACGGCACCTATCAGTCCAAACTGACCCTCATGAGTGAGAGCCTCAGAAACGACGGACGGGTATGGGTGCCCAAAAAACCCGGCGACAACCGGGCACCGCAGCAAATACCGGAGGATGAAAGGGACTATTATCTGGAGAGCAAGTATCCCAGCTTCGGCAACCTGGTTCCGCGGGATGTGGCCTCACGCAATGCGAAAGAACAGTGTGACATGGGCAAAGGGGTCGGCGAAACCAAGCTGGCGGTTTTTCTCGACTTTGCCGATGCTATCAAACGTGACGGCCGTGAGGCGATCGAGCGAAAGTACGGTAATCTTTTCCAAATGTACGAAAAAATCACCGGTGAAGACCCCTACGGGACCCCCATGATGATTTATCCGGCCGTACACTACACCATGGGAGGGCTCTGGGTCGACTACAACCTGATGAGCACCATCGACGGATTGTTTGTTCTTGGAGAGGCCAACTTCTCAGATCACGGTGCCAACCGGCTTGGCGCCAGTGCACTGATGCAGGGGTTGGCGGACGGCTACTTCGTGATCCCCTATACTATCGGAGGCTATATTGCCCGTACCTCATTCGGTGACGTAACCCCTGATACCGCGGCTTTCAAGGACACGGCCCGAGAAGCGTCCGACAGGATCGAAAAACTACTGGGCATCAATGGCAAGCGCACCGTGGATGATTTCCACCGACAGCTCGGACAGATCATGTGGGATTACTGCGGTATGGCCCGCAACAATCAAGGGCTCGAGAAGGCCCGTGGAATGATCCAGGAACTGCGGGCAGAATTCTGGCAAAATGCAACGGTTCCCGGTGACGACAAGGATTTCAACCAGAGTCTGGAGCGTGCCGGGCGAGTAGCCGATTTCATGGAATTTGCCGAACTGATGGTGATCGATGCCCTGGCGCGCCAGGAATCCTGCGGAGGGCATTTCAACGAGGCCTACCAGACAGAGGAAAACGAGGCCAGGCGGGATGATGAAAATTTCTGCCATGTGGCCGCCTGGTCACACACCGGCCCGGACAAGGAACCCGAGTTCCACAAGGAACCGCTTATATTTGAAAACGTTGAGTTGACTCAAAGGAGCTACAAGTGACGAAGAACATTAATTTGACGCTAAAGATATGGCGTCAAAAAGGCCCGGAGGCCACCGGCACACTGGAAACCTTCGAAGCCAGCGATATTTCGACCGACATGTCGTTTTTGGAGATGCTCGATGTCGTCAACGAACGCCTGACCCTGGAAGGCCGCGAACCGATCGCCTTCGATCACGACTGCCGCGAAGGAATCTGCGGCACGTGCGGAGCGGTGGTCAACGGCCGGCCGCACGGTCCCCAGAAGGGGACCACACTGTGTCAGCTGCACATGCGCCATTTTGAAAGCGGCGACACCCTGGTGATCGAACCCTGGCGGGCACGGGCCTTCAAGGTAATCAAGGACCTGGCGGTCGACCGCAGCGCCTTGGATAAAATGATACAGGTGGGCGGTTACATATCGGCCAGCACCGGTGGTGCCCCGGATGCCAATGCCATCCCGATCCCCCAGGAAACCGCCGATCTGGCCATGGACGCCGCGGCCTGCATCGGGTGCGGTGCCTGCGTGGCGGCCTGCCCGAACGCATCTGCCATGCTGTTTTTGGGAGCCAAGGTGTCGCATCTGGCCTTGCTGCCTCAGGGAAAGCCCGAGGCGGCGCGGCGTGCTGCGGCGATGGTGCGCGAGATGGATCGGCTGGGTTTCGGTAACTGCTCAAACGAAAGGGAGTGCGAGGCCGAATGTCCCAAAGAAATCTCGATCATCAACATTGCCCGTCTGAACAGGGAATATCTCAAGGCACGGATCTTATCGACTGTTCGATAGGGTTTTTGATCCGTCTATCTTTTTAAAATTATAGAGAAAGGGAGACACTGCAGAAAACCGGTGGCTCCCTTTTTTTTGTGCGACATCAATCCCGTTTCCGGAATCGAATACGCCGATCATTTCCCCCTCCAGTCCGTCCAGAAACGGTTGATTTTGGTTGATGAAACATTATTATTCAAAACATTGCACTCCGCCGGAGTTTTGACCCCTGACAGCACATCGAAAGGAGATTTTTATGCATACTCACGGAAACAGCGACGGACCGGCCATGGACCAGGCCATTTTCAACCTCGGCCTTCCGATGGAAACCATTTCGGTTTACCTGCTGGCATGCGGTCTGGCAGATGTCGGCAAACCGGTCACCACCAAAAATCTCACCGAACTCTGGAACGGTACTGCGGACAGCCTCGATCAAGGTCTCCGTGAACTCGAGCAAAGAAACATTATCGCCCGCGTTTTATCCGATGGGAATGACCGCTCCGCGTACAAGGTGAAGGAGGTTCACCACTGGAAACGGTTTTAGGGTAGGGGGATCCAGTCGCCTCCTGATGGCGCCGTTTGATGCTATCGGTCGACTCGTCCCGAAACGCTTTCCGAACGCATTCTTCGACCCGACTTCCCGGCGCTTCAGCCATCATGCCGGGGCACATCGACGCCATTATCCGCCAGTTGGCAACATCTCTCAGTACACTCTCGATAAACGGCCACCGTCGACACATTTGGGGTTTGACCGGGTGGATGGTGCAGATCCGGTCCCAAAAAATGCAATATCCGTCTTCTTTCTGGGTGAGCAAGGGCCTTTTTCCGGAAAGCCGGCAATAGTTCGCCACGAAAGATTTGGGGTCCGTGCCGAGGAAAGAGGCAATTGCGTCGATGTCTCGCTTTGATACAAAGGTGCCGCCGTAACCCCGGCAGCAGTCACCGCATTGTCGGCATTCGAAGATGGCTCCGGGCTCATTTGTTCTGGACGGCATGCCGGCCCTCCAACGCTCTTTGCAGAGTGACCTGGTCGACGTATTTGAGATCACCCCCAACCGGCACGCCCGATGCGATGCGGGTTACTTTGGCCGGGCTATCTTTCAGACGGTCGGCGATGTAGGCGGCGGTCGACTCGCCTTCAACTGTTGTGCTGGTGGCCAGGATGATTTCTGCGATGTTTTGCTTCGCAATGCGTGTTATCAACTCCCTGATTCGGATATCATCTGGACCGACGCCGTTGATGGGGGAAAGGGAGCCGCCGAGGATATGGTAGCGTCCGCTGAATGCCCCCGATTTTTCGATTGACACCATGTCGGCCGGCTGCTCGACCACGCACACCAGCTGGGGGTCGCGCGCCGGATTGCTGCAGATTCCGCATGTTTCGGCGTCGCTCAGACCGAAGCACTGTTCGCACAGCCGCACACTGTTC
>JARFQH010000134.1 GCA_029287875.1 Desulfobacteraceae bacterium
CATGGTATTGAACAGCATCTTGGACCACTCTTCCACCATACCACCCAAGTCGGGGCGGCCGATGGAGAGAATAAACACCGTGTCACCGGTGATGAGAAATTTTCCATCCACGAGGTAGGAGGTACTGCCCGGTGTGTGGCCCGGCGTGTGCATGACTTTTACCTCGGGGCCGCCGCCGTTAAAGGTGTATACCTCGCCGTCAACCGCCGGGGTATAGTGGAAACGCGCTTCTTTGAAATCCGGTTCGGGAGCCGTCATTTGTGCGCCCGTAGCCTTTACCAGCATTGGGCTGCCCGATATGTAGTCCGCCTGGCGATGGGTTTCAAACGTCCGGATGATGGCACAACCGCGTTGCTCGGCAAAGCTCTGATAGGCACCCACACTCTTGGACGGATCGAAAAGCATCATTTCCTTGCCGTAAACCAAGCCGTAGCTGCAAGACGCTTTCCCGGGACGCCGAAACTGGAAAAGCTCATACCCCTCACCGTCGTTCACACGAATCGGTGCCAGCAGGTTTCCCCAGGCCTTGATGCCGGAAAGCATCGAGGCCACATCCGTGAATCCATGATTCACCAATATCTCACCGACATACTGTGCCGAACCCTCCTTGGCGCAGACGATGCGAATCTTGCGACCCCGGGGCACGCGGTCCACACTCTCCTGCTCGTGTTCAATAAATTCCATATACGGTACGTTGATCATGTCGATCGGGTAAGGCCCCTCGACCTTGAAGCGTCCGAATTCGACTTCGTTGCGAACATCCAATAAAAGAAAATCTTCTTTGGCGGTCAGCCAGTTAAACAGTTCATCTGCTGTGAACGTCTTTACTTCCATGATTTGTCTCCTTGAGTTGTAAAATTAGCCATGGGTTACAGGTCAACTTTTTATGGGACTATCGTTTCCACCGAGAAGTGTTATCGCACCCCCGGCGATTCTTGTTATACCCTTTCAGGGAAGGGCTGTTAGTCAAAACTGAGTTCGTCCGGCCACTCCCGTACGTGTCCATCGGCAACGCCCTTTTTACAGGCGTCGATCACCAACCGATGATTCTGGAGATGAAGGTCCCGTCCCGGATCGACATTGTTGAACAGTTTCCAAAGCAGCAGCGATTTGTCGGCGAGATCGACCGCGGCATCGTACAGCACGATGATGGCATAAGGCGTCAGCACCGGCATGTCGAGCAGAATCTGAGCACACCTCTTTCCCGTCAACCGTGCCTCCCGTTCAATGTTCAGGCACAGCACCCGATTGCGCAGAACCGGCTTTTCCCTTGTGCCGTCAAGATCTGAAATTTGTCGCACCCCTGCGATACCGGAAATCTGCCGACGGATACTTTCCAGCAGTTCACGCTCTGTCGGCAGACCGTTCGGCTCCGGCCGTTCCGTCACCTTCCGCTCTGGTTCTCCGGTGAAACGCTCCGTGAGATCGATACCGATTTTATTGCCAAAGTTGGCGGTTGGTGAAGAGTGATCGAGCACGTCCAAAACACCTTTGGCCAACGTGATATCCGAACGGGCGTCGAAGCTTTCCAGCAAACGCCGCATGATTGCCGACGGGTTTTTTAGATCCACATCCTTGTCGACGACCACAATAGCCTTACAAAAACTCATCTGTCCCTGACCCCAGAGCCCATACATCACTTTTTGAGCATGGCCGGTGTACTCCTTGTCGATCGACACCACGACGATGTTGTGGAAAACGCCTTCCCATGGCAGCCAATAGTCGATTATTTCAGGGAATGCGGTCTGAAGCAGCGGCAGGAACATCCGTTCGGTGGCCTTGGCCAAATAGCAGTCTTCCATGGGCGGGCGTCCGACCAGGGTGGCGCAGTAAACCGGAGAGCGGCGGTGGGTCAGGGCCGTAACGTGAAAAACAGGATAGTCGTCGGCCAGCGAATAGTAACCGGTGTGGTCTCCGAACGGTCCCTCGCGCCTCAGTTCGTGAGGATCGACGTAGCCTTCGAGCACGAACTCGGCCTCGGCCGGCACCTCGAGGTCGTTGGTCAGGCAGCGCGCCATCGCTACCGGCTGGTTGCGGATAAACCCGGAAAGGATCATTTCATCCACATTGCGAGGGAGCGGCGCCGTGGCCGCATATATGGTGGCCGGATCCGCTCCGATCGCCACCGAAACCGGCATACGCCGGCCGGCGCGGCGATATTCGGTGTAATAGTGGGAGCCGTCCTTGTGAATGTGCCAGTGCATGCCGGTTGTGTTTTTATCGAATACCTGCAGGCGATACATGCCCACGTTCCGCCGGCCGGTTTTCAGGCTGCGGGTGAAGACCAGCGGTAACGTGATGAAGCGGCCGGCGTCTTTGGGCCAACAGTGCAGCACCGGCATCAGCCCCAGATCGACGGCCTCTCCGGTATAAACCACTTCCTGGCAAGGGGGTCGCTTGTCGCGGCTGCGCCGTGGAAAAAACCGGGAAACAGACAGGGCCGTGGGCAGCAACCCCAGGACGTCCTTAAAACTGTTCGGCGGGGACATCTCGATCATCCTGCGGATCCGGTCCCCGAGCCGGTCGAGATCATCGACACCCAGCGCCATGCAGATCCGCTTGGGGCTTCCGAAGAGATTGGTGGCCGCGGGGAAAGGTGATCCTTTGACGGTTTTGAATAAAAGCGCCTTGCCTCCCTGGGGACATTTGGACTCCGCGTCGGTGTACCGGCTGATGTCGAGGTAATGGGAAACCGGCCTTGCGACGGCTTTCAATTCACCGGCACGCTCGAGGGTCTGGACGAATTCCGACAGGTTCCTATACC
>JARFQH010000139.1 GCA_029287875.1 Desulfobacteraceae bacterium
AGATCGTCGATGCCGCAGTTGCCGCCGTGGGCCCAGACGGTTTCGTACTCCGGCTGCTTGGTCATATAGTGCCCGTCTTTGTCGGTGTAGGTCCCCGAGCAGCGGATGATGCAGCCGCGATGGCATCCATGCGTGGCGGAACCTTTGCCGCCGCGCGCCGTTTCAGTCTCGGCCTGGGTTTCGCCGCTGATCTTGGAGCAGCCGTCGAAGCGACCCCACATGAAATTCTTGGTGGGATAGGCACAGGCCTCGTTGATGACATTGGTGAGGACATTGGTCCCATAGGCGGGCAGGCCTTCACCGGTGACGGGATGTTTTCGCAGACCCGCAACCCAGGCCTGATTGGCCTCCTTGAACTTGTTTGGGTCTTTGGGCGGTCGCATTTTCATGCCCGCATCATCGAGCACGATGACCTTGACGCCTTTTGATCCCATCACGGCACCCACACCGCCGCGGCCGGCATGACGGGTCTGCCGCTGTTCCATGTCTGTGAAGGCAATCGATGCGGCGGCCATTTTCATTTCACCGGCCGTGCCGATGGAAATGCAGGCCACTTTGTCACTGAACTCGGATTTCATTTTTTCGACCAGATCGTAGTTGCCGAGCATGCAGAGGCTGTTGTCGGCTGTGACGGTGACGCCGTCCTTGTTGATCAGGACTTTGTAAAGCGTATCGTCCTTGGGTTTGCCTTCCAGAACGATCGCGGCGTAGCCCAGTCTGGCCAAAACCTGGGAGGCCTGGCCACCGGCATTGGCTTCCTTGATGCCGCCGGTCAACGGACTCTTGCATCCAACCGAGATGCGTCCGGACATGGCGGCCGTGGTTCCGCTGAGCAGCCCCGGTGCGATGATCAGCTTGTTGTCGGCGCCCAAGGGGTGGCAGAGCGGCGGCACCTCCTTGGCGACGATGGCCGATGTCATGGCTCTGCCGCCCAAACCGGCGTAGTCACCCAAGGGCTCTTCTTTGACCTGAGGGCCTGCGTCGGCCCCCATTTTGATTCTTAAAATTTTGTCCATGATACTCCTCCTTTATTTGTGTGAATGCCGCTGTTTCAACACACCGTCCGACGCGTGAATCTGTTTCAGGGCCGCCGACCGCACATCATCCAATATATTTTTTAGCGGAATGTTTTTCTCCAGTGCTACCCGTTTGCAATCCTCATACTCGGGGGTCAGGTTGATGATCTGACCGTTGTTTTGGGCCAGTTTGATGTGTATGGGACCATGGATGGTATCAATTTCTTTTATCAGCCGTCTGGCTTTGATGCGATTTTCCACCCGCCAGCGCAACCCGATGGTGGTTGTCTCCTGCATGAGAATATCCGAAAACTTACCCACCGCATGGGGCAGGCAGATCACCGACAGCAGGGTACCGGGACGATTTTTCTTCATCTGCACGGGTGTGAGAAAGACATCCAAGGCCCCTTCGTTCAACAGCAGTCCGATCAGGTAATCATATAATTGGGGGTTCATGTCGTCGATGTTGGTTTCGATCAAAACGGTTTGTTCGACATCGTAATCCCCCGTATCATCCCTGGCTTCTCCAATGGCAACCCGCAGCAGATTGGGGATGCCAGGGTCGGCGGTGCCGGCCCCGTACCCGATGTGTCCCACGGTCATGGCCGGCATGGGGCCGAACCCCGAAGACAGGGTGGTCAGTATGGCGGCGCCGGTGGGGGTGAGCAACTCACCCTTGATGCCTGTGGAATAGACGGGTTTGCCCTTGATCAACTCTGCCGTGGCCGGCGCCGGCACAGGCAGGGTACCGTGGGCACATTCGATGGTACCGCTGCCCACGTGCAGCGGCGAACAGAATACCTTGTCGATTCCAAGGGCCGTCAACCCGATAACGCCACCCACCACGTCGATGATGGCGTCCATGGCCCCCACTTCGTGAAAATGGACCGATTCCACACTCGATCGGTGAACCCGGGCTTCAGCTTCAGCCAGCCGGACAAAGATTTCCGTGCTCTTCTCCTTGATCGGTGCATCCAAGTCACTGTTCTCGATGATATCTTTGATGTGGGAAAGGTGGCGATGATGATGGTGATGGTGGTCCTGATCGATGGTAACATGGGCCTGACTGCCACCGATCCCTTTTTTGACCACCTTTTCGACATCCAGTTCGTAATGGGATAATTGCAGTTTGGAGATCTCCTCTCGAAGGCGCTCAATGGTCAATCCCGCGTCCAGCAACGCACCGAGGATCATATCCCCGCTGGCGCCGGCAAAACAATCAAAGTAAGCGATTTTCAATTGATTTTTCCAATGGGTTCAGGGTTTTGGATTGTAAAATCTTCTTAAGTTGGGCTTTATTAGCTTCACGCCCAACGGGTTATGTTGATTATCATAAGCCTTGGCAGGAATAGTTCTTGGTTTCATTTGGTTCCAACCTTTGAACTTGAACCCAGAACCCGGAACCGCTCAGTTCAGGATGTCTTCACCAGTGAAATTTTAGCGTCGGTCGTGCCATCCTTTCTTTCCGGTTGGCCGACGGCATCCGTTTTGGTAGTCCGGTTTTCTCCGTGCCTGATGCCGAGCTTGTTTATAAGACTGGCCTGGTAGCCCGCGCCGAACCCGTTGTCGATATTGACCACCGACACGCCGGAAGCGCAACTGTTGAGCATGCAGAGCAGTGCGGCCACGCCGCCGAAACTGGCCCCATAACCGATACTGGTGGGAACGCCGATTACCGGACAGGATACCAATCCTCCTACGACGCTGGTCAACGCACCTTCCATACCCGCCGCCACCACCGCGACATTGGCCTGGAACAGATCTTCCCGGACGTTTAAGATCCGGTGAATGCCGGCTACCCCGGCATCATAGATGCGATTGACCCGGTTGCCGAGGGTTTCTGCCGTGACCGCCGCCTCTTCGGCCACGGGGATGTCCGAGGTGCCGGCGGTGACGACGGCGATATTGCCCACCCGGTCGATCTCCCGGGGGTTGATGACCACAATGCGGGCCATGGGGTGGTACTCACAATCCTCCATCACTTCCCGGATGCCCTCATATACCTCGCGGCTCGCCCGGGTCGCCAGAATATTGTCGTGATGACGCGCCAACCGTTGAACGATGCCCTGGGTCTGTTCAATGGTCTTGCCCTCACAATAGATCACCTCCGACACCCCCGTGCGCACACAGCGGTGATTGTCGATTCTGGCGTATCCAAGATTTTCGAACGGAAGCTTTTTGAGCTGGCTCATGGCAGAGTCCAGATCCGTCTGCCCGCTTTGGACCCGTTTCAGTAATTCCATAAGGTATTGGTTATCCATTGGTAACTCTTTCTCCCAGTGTTTTCTCTTGTATGCCGGTCTCCGTGTCAATAACGCGATTCAAGCTTCCGGTGGTGTACCCTTCCAGATCCAGCGCAACGAATCTAAATCCCAGCGCCCTGAGACGGGATACAATCTGTTGGCGAACGTCTTTGTCCATGAAACGCGCAATGGCTTCGGTTTCGACTTCGATACGGGCCGTATCTTCCTCATGCCGGATTCTTACCTGCCATGAAAGGCCCAGTCCCCGGATGAACGCTTCCCCCGCATCCACCTGTTTCAATTTTTCGGGCGTAATCGACTGCCCGTAGGGAATCCGCGATGCCAGGCACGCATAAGAGGGCTTGTTCCAGGTGGGAAGCCCCAGCAATCGGGACAATTGACGGATCTCCGGTTTGGTCATACCAGCTTCCCGCAGCGGGCTGCGAACCCCCAGTTCCCTTGCGGCACGGCTCCCCGGGCGATAGTCGCCATCGTCATCTATGTTTGCGCCGTCCACCACCCAGGGAATCGCTTTTTCGGATGCCAGCCGCACGAGTTCCCCGAAACGGCTTTTTTTGCAAATATAACACTTGTCAGGCGGATTTTCGATAAAAGCCGGGAGCGTCAGTTCATGGGAGGCGATCTCCAAGTGGTGAACGCCCATGGATCGGGCGAATTCGGCGGCATCCCGCCGCTCGTGGTCCGGCGTGGTCGCCGACAGGGCCGTTACGGCCAGCACCCGGTCTCCCAGGACGTCCGCCGCGGCTTTCAGGAGCAGGGTGCTGTCCACCCCGCCGGAAAAGGCCACCAGTACTCGTTCCATCTCCCGCAGTATCGTCTGCAGGCGTTCATATTTGGCCCGGCTTACCGCCGAAATTTGAGGCATCTCATGCATCTATTATCTCATTCATCAGGTATCTCATTCATCAGGCATTCACCGTGGCCGGCATCTTAACCCGTACACAATTTTCCAGGCACCCGGGGTCCGCCACGCCCAGCTTCCGCTGGGTATGGTAGGCAATGGCCGGGCATCCGCCGTGGCAAAGATCAAACCGATGGCAGGATTCGCACGATTTGATCTCCAGCTCCCGGAAAGATTGAAAAACGGGGGAATGACGCCAGATATCGCCGAACGACTCTCCGGGTACAGCGCCGGCCCGAAAGTCGGCTTCCTGGAGAAAGGCGCAAGGATAGACGCCGCCCTCAGGAGAAATGCAACAGGTCAGTTTGCATGCCCCGCACATATTCAGCCCCAGGGACCGGCGCTCTTCTGTGGAGACGGAAAAGAAGGAGTCACCGGTGGATACCCCCAGGTGTTGGCTTAGCCAGTCGGAGAAAGCAAGCATTTGATCCGCCGACACATTGAGCTGCGACCAAGACCGCTTGCCCCTGCCCGACGGCCTGAACCGGGATACCCGAAGCTTGGCGCCGTAGTCGGCCGCCAGCGAGGTCATCCGGTCCAGTTCGGGAAAGCTCAACCGTGTCAGCACGGTATTGATGCTGACCTCGATGTTCCTCTCCCTGAGACATTCCAGGGCATGCAGCACCTTTTGGAAACTGCCCTTGCCCCGAATGGGGTCATTGGATTCGGGGGTGGCCCCATCTAAGCTGACCTGGATGTATACCAGTCGGTGGTCGAGTCTTCGTGCGATATCCCGGTCGATCAAGGTGCCGTTGGTACTGATGCAGGTGACCATGCCCTTGTCGTGGGCGTAATCCATGAGGTCCAAAAAATCCGGCCGCATGAACGGCTCGCCGCCGCCGATATTGAACTGAAAGACCTTCATAGCGGACAGATCATCTATGACGCGGCGGCATTCATCGGTAGACAGCTCCGTGGCTCGCTTCTTTCCCGAATCCGACAAACAATGGATGCAGGAGAGATTACAGGCGTATGTCACTTCCCAAGTGACGTTGACGGGCGCGGAAAGGCCCATCTCAACATATTGATTGCCCACAGATGAGTCCCTTTCGTGCGAGTTTTTCCAATATTTGCCCCAATTGATCGTGTACCCATTCCCGGGGCCGCGGCATTTCCGCGCAGAGGCGGTCCAACAGGTCCGCCACCTGCTGTTTGCCCTCGAAAAACTCGTCGGTGATCATATTCTTTGACGGCACAAAGTAGAGCCGGGGCCCCCTGACATCGTAAAACAAAAGCCCAAAGACCTCATTACGAACCTGAACCCCCTCCGCCAGCCGGTATACCGAATCCAAATGCACTGTTTCTCCGAGCTTATTATTTGATTAGTAGATCCCGCAAATCCCATCCACGGCCAGCTCCTCGATGGTGATTTCTTCGAGGATGGGGGGGACGATGGCCTGCTTTTCTGTGGAATCTATCTCTTTTTTCTGCTCTAAATTCTCTTTGACGTCTTTGTCTTTCATTTGCATAATCGGTTACTCCTTTAATACGAACTGGTTACAAGGTGTTTGCCAAGCAATAATGATCCGCATTATCAGACAGGTCATTGGACGCATCATTACCCGTTCGCGGGGTTTCCTTGAGCAAACGATTAAGGTGCCTGTGCCGTCCAGCCCTGATCCACGGTAATCATGTTGCCGGTGATATTCGCCGAATCATCGGAGCACAGCCACAGCACGGCCATACCGATATCCTCGGAAGTGAGTTCGCGTTCTTTCAGCATGTGACCGGCAAAAAACTGTTCCTTGCCCTCTTCATCTTCCATGCCGAAGCTTTCAGCGATGCCTTTCATCATGGGAGTCCACACGGTACCCGGACAGACCACGTTGGCATTGATGTTATGATCGGCCACTTCCATGGCGATGGATTTGTTCAGCCCGATGATGCCGTGTTTTGCGGCACAATAGTGGCCGCCCATGCCGAACCCGCGCTGACCGCCCACGGATGAGATACTGACCACCTTCCCGCTGTGCTGGCTGATCATATGGGGAAGCAC
>JARFQH010000142.1 GCA_029287875.1 Desulfobacteraceae bacterium
GCCGTCCAAACCCGAAATCGCTAAGATGGGCTCCTCGGTGATGCGTCCCACGCAGGCACAGGGCAATCCCTCGAAAAGCGTTTCGAACGCCCCCCGCCGTTGCGGGTCGACGGTCACGATGAACCGGCCGGCGGATTCGGAGAAAAGGGCCGTGTCGCTGCGGTCCACTCCCTCTAGCGGCAGCCGGACAAGATCAACCTGAAGACCGTGGTTGCCCGCCATTGCCACCAGAATGAGGTGAATGCCGAGGCCGCCACGGTAGACGCCATGAACAGAAGCGGGTAAACCATCGGCAATAGCGCGTTCCAGCGCCCGATAGACCTCCCTGAAGGCCTGCGGGTGCACCTGCGGAACGTTCAGCCCCGTGTAGCCCAGGTGCTGGTAGTATTCCGATGCCCCTAATTCGTTGCGGGTGACACCGAGAACATAAACCAGGTCACCGGGCACCTTGCTGTCCATCGTGACGCAAGCGGTTACATCCTCGATGACCCCTATGGTCGTAAATTGCAGGGTCTCCAGGGCCGATACTTTGTGGACTTCGCCGTAGCGTCCCGGCAAGTGCCCGTCGACATACATGCTGTCTTTTCCGGAGAGCAGCGGAATTTCATAATCGAGGCAAATGTCTTTCAGGGCCCGGCAAGCCCGCACCAGTTGAGCGGCTTTGAAGCGGCCGTCCGGATTGGTGGCCGGATCATACTGGATGTTCGGCCAGCAGAAATTATCGACCCCGCCGATGTGATCGAGCCGTGCGCCCACGGCCAGCAGTCGGCGCACCGCTTCATCGATCGTGCAGGCGGTCATGTGATACGCGTCGATAGTCGAATAGGACGGCACCAGCGCCTGGGCCATGGCCAGCCCGCGGGTGGAATCGAGCAGCGGCCTTGTGACCGACGCGTCGCTGTTGACATCGCGGTCGGCACCGACCAGCGGTTTGACCACGCTACCGCCCTGGACTTCGTGATCGTACTGCCGGAATATCCATTCCTTGGAGCAGATGTTGGGACGCGCCAGCATATCGGTCAGCAGGTGCCCGACATCGGTCGGCTCTTTCAACACCGGTTCGACCAGTCCGCGCTTCTCCGGTGGTTCCCAGCGGGCGTCGAACTGCCACTGCGGAAAACCGGATTCAAGCAGGTCAAGATCGATAAACGCGCACGTTTGGCCGTTGTAGTTAATGTGCAGCTTACCCGAATTCGTGTAGTGTCCGATAACCGTGCTCTCAACCGCATGCCGGGCCGACAGCGCCATGAAACGCTCCAGGTCTTGCGGTCTGACGGCCACGGTCATTCGCTCCTGTGATTCGGACACCCAGATTTCCCACTGGTCGAGGCCTTCGTATTTCAGGGGCACCTGGTCGAGCGCGATTTCACAGCCGTTGGAGAAGCGGGCCGACTCTCCCACAGAGGACGACAGCCCGCCGCCGCCATTGTCGGTGATGAACCGAATCAGACCCTGATCGCGTGCTTCCAGCAGAAAATCGTGCATTTTCTTCTGTGTATAGGGATCGCCGATCTGCACATGACCGGCAGGCGTGTTTTCCGAATACGTCTCAGAGGATGCGGTTACGCCGTGGATGCCGTCTTTGCCGACCCGACCGCCGCACATGATGACGAGTTCACCGGGTGTGGTGCGCTTCAACTCGGCCGGCTCACCACCAATGCGCGCCGGCATGATGCCGACCGCAGTGACGAAGACCAGGCATTTGCCGAGGTAGCCCGTGTCAAAGAGAACCTGGCCGACGGTCGTTGGAATCCCCGACTTGTTGCCGCCATCGCGAACCCCCTCGATCACACCGTCCAGCAACCGCCGGGGGTGCAGGTGCGGCTTGAGGTTACCGGCATAATTCCTTGGGCCCACGCAATACCCGAAACCGCCCATGACCAACCGCGATCCCTTGCCAGTACCCAATGGATCGCGGTAAACACCGACAATGCCGGTGATGGCACCACCGTAGGCTTCCATGTTGGACGGAGAGTTGTGGGTCTCACCGGTAATCGCGTAGTAGTGGTCTTCGTCGAAGCGGCCGGCACCGGCATTGTCCCACAGGACCGATATAACCCAGGGTTTTTTCTTCTGCAGTGCAAGGGTCGGCGCCTCGATGAAGGTTTTGAAAAGATTGTCCTCGACGACCCGTTCGCCCCCGTCGCCCTCCTCGTAATTAAACCGTCCCCTGAAAGTGTTGTGGTTGCAATGATCGCTGCGAGCCTGAGAAATGTACTCAAGCTCGACATCCGTGGGATCGGCGAGCCCGACGGCCACCCGTGCGGCCTTGACCTCGGGCTTCAGGAAATAGGCCCGCACGACCGGAATGTCGTTCGGATTGAGCGCCAGGTTGCGTTCGCGGCTGACCTTGTGCAGCGCAGCGTCGCTGTCGATTGGAATCGTCACCACGGTCGGGGTGTGGTTCAACATCACCTTGGGAAGAATGAAGCCGACGCCGACCGCCGGATTCCAATCGCTTTTGGCATAGACTTTCCACTGCTGGATAATGTCATTGGCCAGCAGTGCACCGGCGATCCTGTCCGCATCGGCTGCCGTCAGATTCCGGCCCTTGAGGCAATACCGCTTGGACGTGTAAACCGTCTCGCCTTTTCCCAACCGAGCCCTGAGCAAGTCCTCGATGGCCTCCACCGCCGTACTCCCGGGATTGTCCCTCACTCCCGGGCGGAATCCGACCCAGATGATCCAGTCCCCCTCGATCGGCAGCGGTTCGTAGGAAGAGATTTGGGTGACCGGATTGGTGAAGATCTCGGACTGGATGAGCTCGAGCTGTGAAGGCGAAAGATCGGCATCGATAGTCAGCACGTTTACGGTGCGGACCTGGTCGAGCAGGATGCCGAAATAATCGCGGGCCTTGTGTCGAATACCCTCGCCTTCGGCATCGGCGAGATGGGTTTTAAGCGCAATTTCGAGTCGGTGCGGCATACCGTTCACTTAGGGCCTTGATTCGTCATTACGTTCACATTTTAAAATCCCTCCCGATCTCCCTTTTACAAAGGGAGGAGAATTTTCCCCCTTTCACAAAGGGGGTTAGGGGGATTTCTTCAAGGATGTTTACTCTTACTGGCCTGAAAAAATTCGGGTGATATCGTTGTAAAACACAAAAATCATCAGCAGGATCAGCACGAACATCCCGGCTTGCTGGGCGACCTCGCGGACCCTGATGTTGACCGGCTTTCCGATGATCATCTCGATTAAAAAGAAGAGCAGATGCCCGCCGTCCAGCACCGGTATCGGTAAAACATTGAGAATAGCGAGGTTGACGCTGATGAGGGCGATAAAGAACAGCAGGTTCGTTGCCCCCAGCTTGGCCTGTTGACCGGCCAGTTCGGCGATCATGATCGGTCCGCCGATGGTCTTGGTAGAAACCGTGCCTTGAATGATTTTGGCGACACTGACCACCGTCAACTCGGCAATGTTGTAGGTCTGCACCACACTCTCGCTCATCGCCCCGAGCGGGCTCAACTTTTTGGTAAAGACCTCACCGGCGGCCGTAATGCCGATCACATAGCGCGGGATGTCTTCACCGAAAATGTTCTTGGTCGTTTTCAGCTCCGGGGGCACCGTCACGTTTTGGTTCATCCCGTCGCGACGGAAAGTGACCTCGAGCGGCGCACCCTTGCTGGCCGCGATGATGGTCGCCATCTCGTCCCAGCTCTCTACCGCACGTCCGTCGATCGACAGGATCTCATCGCCTTTGGCGAGTCCGGCCGCCTGAGCAGGAGTTCCGGACTGGGCTTCACCGATGATCGGCTTGAGGATCACGGTGCCGGATATCTGGAATATGCCGTAAAAAATTAAAACAGCCAGCAGGATGTTGAACGCCGGTCCCGCAGCGACGATCAAGAATCGCTTAAAAACGTGCTTGTGGGTGAAAGAAATGGGGACGTCGGCCGGGTCGACCTCGGCATCCGGTTCTTCGCCGATCATTTTGACGTAGCCGCCCAGCGGCACGGCGGAAATCCGATAATCGGTGATGCCGATTTTCCTTCCGAATATCCGCGGTCCGAAACCGAGTGAAAACCGCTCGACCCCCACACCGAAGAGCCGGGCAACGAGAAAGTGTCCCAGTTCGTGAAAAAATATCAGCACACCCAGAACGATGACGAATGCAAAAATATTGGTACCCATATTAAGTGGTCCTGTTCTAAACGCTCATGGCCTTATGCGTCACCGATGCATTGAAATAACACACCGGAGGTAGAGGCACATTCCTTTGTTAAGTTTGGCCCGTTTGGCCGGTTGAGCCTGTTGAGCCGGTTTAGCTGGATGACGGAGGTCATCGATTTTATCGAATCGGTGCTTATGAACTTTATCCTCGGACAAAAGTTAATTATATTTTCGCGTTAAACAGCTATAGCCTTTTAACCCACCACGGTGCATGAAAACGATGCGCCGGAGCCCGGATAAACAGTTGCGAACAGCGGCTGACTGTCTGAGCCGCTTACGGGGTCTTGGACCGGACCCGAAGCCACTGACACATGGAATGCACAAACGTCAGACTTAATCCTAAGCCATTTTTCGAAAACCGGCCAGGTCCGGTCTTAGAAACCGTCGGCGGCGAGTTTCAGCCGCCGTTTGCAACCGTTTATCCGGGTGGAGGCGACTACCCTT
>JARFQH010000154.1 GCA_029287875.1 Desulfobacteraceae bacterium
CGCAGTGATAGAGGAGTCCGGTTGTCAGAGCGCATAGCGCAAGCAGACGCAAGTGCTTCATAAATGACCTCCCTGGTTTCCACATTAGTTTGGAATTGAAATGAATGGAACCTAGCGAACTTTCAGTTCAAAATCAACATAACATAGCAGATATTTTTCCTTGACAAGGATAATGGAAAAATATAAAGGTTGGTCCCCTTAATTCATTGAAATCCTTGGACAATGGCGTCCAAAGTTTATCGCCTTGGGTTTTTCGGACAAAGACGTCCCTATCTCCAGAGTAAGGAGGGGCGTCTTTTTTTTGCTTTTTCATTTGGGCCAATCGATTTTAAACCATATTAGGTCCAAAAGAACACTAGGAAAAATAATATGGGGCAAGGGTTCACACCAAAAATCACGGTATTTCATTGTATCAACACCTTTGGCGAGGGCGATGCATCGCCGCTGGCCGGTGGAGAGGAATTCGAGTCCAAATTTGTGAAATTGCCCTGCTCGAGCATGGTGAAAGACGTGTTCCTTCTGCGGGCTTTTGAGGCCGGTGCCGATGCCGTGGTCGTCCTCGTCTGCCCGGAGGGGGCCTGTCGGTATGTCGAAGGGAACCTGCGGGCCAAAAAGCGCGTACGGTGGGTCCAGGCGCTGCTGGACGATATTGGCCTGAATGGCAAGCGGCTGTCTCTTTTCAACCTGCACCCGGGTGATACGGCGGCCGCCGACCGGATCGTTCGAGAGGTTCTGGAACAAGTGGCGGTCTTGGGCCGCAATCCGGCTGCGCCGAACTGACCGGCCGGGAACAGTCGCTAAATTATTATCACCATTGGTGGTCATCAACAGGAAGCGCTGCTTTCTTTAATAAGAGACCGAATCAGGTCTCGACTGGAGCCTAAAAATGATTGTAGCAGAACAGAAATCGATCGCGGAAATCAAGGAAATCGTTGCCCCCTATAAGAAAATTTTACTCCTGGGATGCGGCACCTGTGTCAAAACATGCTTTGCCGGCGGTGAAGACGAAGTCGCCGTGATGGCCTCGGCCCTGCGCCTGGCCGTTAAAATGGAGGGCCGGGACATCGAAATCGAGGAGTTGACGGTCGAACGGCAATGTGAGGACGAATTCATTCAGGAAAGCGCCGAAGCGATTGCACGCAATGAATCCGTCCTGTCGTTGGCCTGCGGAGCCGGGGTTCAGGCTCTGGCGCGACGGTTCAAAACGACACCCGTTCTTCCGGGAGTCAACACGACGTTCATGGGCGTTCTGGAAAAACCGGGTCTTTTCACCGAAGAGTGTGCCGGCTGCGGGGACTGCAAGCTGGCCCTGTTCGGTGGGGTCTGCCCGTTTACCCGCTGCGCCAAAAAACTGGTGAACGGTCCCTGCGGCGGCTCGCGCAAAGGCAAGTGCGAGGTCAATCCGGACACCGACTGCGCCTGGCATCTGATCATCGAGCGATTGACGGCCCTGGGACAGATGAACAACCTGAAAGTGTATCTTCCGCCCAAAAATTGGTGTGCCAGCCTTTCCTCCGGGCCCCGAAAACTCATCAGAGAGGATCATGAAATATGAAGACCGATAGCATCAGTCGATTGCAGAGCATCTTGTCCGGCGGCGGCTTTGCCGTGACGGCCGAATGCGGCCCACCCCGCGGAGCCGATCCCGAAGTGGTTCGCAAGAAGGGGCAGTTATTACAGGGATGTGCGGATGCCGTCAACGTGACCGACAACCAGACGGCGATTGTCCGCATGTCCAGCATCGCCGCCAGTGTCCATTTATTGGGACTGGGACTCGAGCCGGTCATGCAGATGGTGACCCGTGACCGCAACCGGATTGCGCTGCAGTCGGACATGTTAGGGGCTTATTCCCTGGGGATCAGAAATATACTTTGCCTTTCCGGTGATCACCAGAGCTTCGGCAGCCAACCCGACGCCTTGAATGTATTCGATATCGACTCGATGAACCTGCTGCGGACGGTCAAGGACATGCGGGATGACGGCAGCGACATGAGCGGTTTTGCGCTCAAGGAGCCGCCGCGGATGTTCATCGGAGCCGCTGCCAATCCGTTTGCAGACCCCTTCGAGTATCGGGTCATTCGGCTGGCAAAGAAAATCGAGGCCGGTGCCGATTTCATCCAGACCCAGTGCGTCTACAACATGGATCGTTTCAAACAATGGATGAAGATGGCGCGTGAAGAAGGATTGACTGAAAAGGTTCACATCCTGGCCGGTGTGACCCCTTTGAAATCCGCCGGCATGGCCCGCTACATGTCCCAAAAGGTGGCGGGAATGGACGTCCCCGAGCACCTGATTCAACGGATGAGCGGCGTCCCAAAGGAGAAGGCGGCCGACGAGGGCCTCAAAATCTGCCTCGAAACGATTGCCGAACTCAGTCAGATCGATGGGGTTCACGGTGTTCACATCATGGCCATCGAGTGGGAGGAAGTCGTGCGCGATATTGTCGCGGCGGCCGGTCTCCTGCCACGCCCGCAGCAGGATGCTATAAAAGAGTGACCCGCGTCGGCGGTCGACTGGCCCCTTTGTATTGATGTGTAAATGCGATTACTCTCAATAGCCCTTCCGGCCTCCCTTCGACAAAGAGAGGAGAATTGCAGGGGGTAGGGGGATTTTTAAAAAGTCCGGAAGCCGACTGAAAATCGGTATCAATAGACCGTAACGGAGACATCCATGCCTAAAAAGTATCAGATTCACACGCAGACGGCGGCACCCCGATTTCACCCGATCGGCAAGTATGCGACGATCGAGTTCCGGGAAAACTGTGCCGGCAGCTGTCGACAATGCGTCAAGAAGAAGTGCGTTTACGATATCTTCAAAGAAAACGTCTTGCACATGAGTGCCATGGACGAGCCCGAGTACCTCTACACCTGCATGAGCTGCTTTCGCTGCATCCAGGAGTGCACGAAGGGCATATTTTCCCGCACGATCAACCCGGATTACCGCACCTTGGGCGACGAGTACTGGCGTGCGGACACGTTGCACCGAATCTGGTACCAGGCTCACATGGGTAAAATACCGGTTTCCGGGGCGGGCTATCGCGGTCCCTTCGTGGGGCCCGGTTTCGACAGCATGTGGACCGACATGTCCGAGATCGTGCGGCCGACTCGCGACGGCATTCACGGTCGAGAGTACATCAACACCAGCATCGAGCTCTCGCGCCGGATCACCCGGTTGGAATTCAACCCGGACCTGTCGCTGGCCTCGCCGGTTCCGCCGATTCAAGAGATTCCGCTGCCCCTGTTGTTCCAACCGGCGACGGATCTGGTCATAAACGAGCATGTCCTGCTGTCGGCGGCCAAGGCTGCCCGGCGGCTGGGGACCCTGATGTTCGTCAGGCCTCAGGACGTCACCGAGGCCTTGAGACCGTATGCCGACAGCTTGATCCCCTGCCTGACCCGTGACGATTTCAAGGAGCACGGCGACATGATACAGGCCAGCCGGGTCATTGAACTGGCCGATGCCCCGGGGATCGAAACCGTCTTCGAGGCCGTCCGCCGCATCCACCCGGACGTGGTGATTTTGGTGGGAATGCCGCTTGACGCGCGGTCGGCCGGCCGCGCGCGGGACCTGGCCAAGACCGGCGTCGATAGTCTGCATTTCACCGCCGATGACCACGGCAACGAACGCGAGGCGCAGACCCCGCGGTTCTTGAAGGAAATGATCCGCGAGATCCACCTGGAGCTGGTTGAAAACGCCGTCCGCCAGCGGATCAATTTGGTTTTTTCGGGCGGGATCGCCATGGCCGAGCACATGGCCAAGGCCCTCATCTGCGGCGCCGACGCCGTCACGGCCGATCTGGCCCTGTTGATTGCCATGGAATGCCGCCTGTGCGGCCGGTGCCGCAACGGTCTCAGATGTCCAGTCGAGCTGGACCAACCGTTCGATACCGGTTGGGGCAGCCAGCGGATCGTCAACCTCATCGGCGCCTGGCACAACCAGTTGATCGAAGTGATGGGTGCCATGGGAATGCGGGAGGCCAGGCGGTTGCGCGGCGAGGTGGGACGGTCCATGTGGTTCGAAGACCTGGAGCGGGATCACTTCGGCCCTATTTTCGGAGAACGCAAAGTGTCAGGACTGGGATAAACAATGAAACAGACACCACACATCACTCAATTACCGGAAACAAAAGAGGCCCGGTCGCGTTTTCGCAACACGATCGGCAAATATACCATCAAACGCAGCTCGCGCTGCATTTCCTGCGGATTGTGCGCCGAACTCTGTCCTTACGGGGTCCATCCCCGCTACGAAAAGTTTTCGAAGCCGCTCAGGCCGGTCGAGCACAAGTGCATCGGGTTCAAGTGCAAGGAAAACGACTACTACTGTATCGACCGCTGCCCTGAGAAAGCCCTTACCCTCAGGCTCAATCCGGTTCTGGAAACCCTGGGAGACTATCGTTGGACGGCCGAAATGCTGATCGCCCACTGGGAAATGGCCGAAACCGGCAACCTCCCCGTGGTTGGGCTGGAGTACAACCTGGGATGCTCCGGCGGGGGATTCGACAAGATTCGGTTCAGGTTGCCGGATCCCGCAGACTATCGGGATATCAGCGATGAGGAGATCGACCTGGGGCTCGATCTCAACAAGAGAAAAGACGGTCGCCCGGAGCGAAGGCTTTCGCTGCCGTGTTACAGCGGCGGCATGTCCTATGGCTCCATGGCCCTGACGGCCCTCGTCGGCCGGGCTAGGGCCGCGGCCAGGCTAAACACGCTCACCTGTACCGGCGAAGGGGGATATCCCAAGGAGTTCCTCCCATACGCCGATTACGTCATCACCCAGGTGGCCACCGGTTTGTTCGGGGTGCGTGAGGAGACGATCCAGTGCGCGCCGGTGATCGAGTTCAAATACGCCCAGGGCGCCAAACCCGGTTTGGGCGGGCACCTGTTGGGCGATAAGGTGACGCCCGAGGTCGCCGCCATGCGGGAGACGGTGGTGGGCAGCTCGCTCTTTTCGCCATTTCCCTTCCACAGCGTCTATTCGGTTGAGGATCACAAGAAGCATGTCGACTGGGTCAAGGAGGTCAATCCCCGCGGCCTGGTGTCGGTGAAAGTGTCGACGCCCACCGACGTGGACATGGTGGCCGTCGGCAGCTACTATGCCGGTGCTCACATCGTCCATATCGACGGCAGCTACGGTGGGACCGGCGCGGCGCCCGACATCGCCAAGAAGAATATCGCCATGCCGATCGAGTACGCCATTCCGAAGGTGCATCAATTCCTGAAGGACGAGGGGATCCGCGACGAGGTCTGCCTGATTGCCTCCGGCGGGATCCGTAACGCGATGGATGTGGCCAAGGCGATTGCCCTGGGTGCCGACGGTGCGGTCATCGGGACCGCCGAACTGGTCGCCCTGGAGTGCGTCCGCTGCGGCAACTGTGAGAGCGGTCGTGGCTGTGCCCGCGGCATCGCCTCAACGGATCACGAACTGGGCCACATGATGTCAGAAGCCTATACCGAGCAGCGCATCGTCAACATGTACATGGCCTGGCGCAAACAGTGGTGTGACCTTTTGCGGCAGTTCGGCATGCAAAGCGTGCGTGAGCTTGTCGGGCGCTCCGACCTGCTGGTCCACCTCGATTATCTGGATGAGGCGGAGAGAGCCCGGTATCAACCCGCACCGCGACAACAGCTGATTATATAAGGGTTCACTCAAAAATAACGTCACCTTTTGGGCGCCTCAACGTCCAAAATTGCCAACTTATTTTTATCGTGAACCCCAAGGAGTAGAAATGAACGATCGACGCGATTCGATGACAGATAGAATTCTGGCGTCCCGGGCAAAAATTCCCCACGGCGCCGTTCAAAACAAAAAAGCCGCCGAAGAGGGCGGCTGTGGTGTCACCGGCTTTATCTCCTCGATCCCGGTCCGGGGACGCCACATCTATGAGCCTTCCATTCAGATGCACAACCGGGGCAACGGCAAGGGCGGGGGCATTGCCGCGGTGGGACTCTCCGCCGAGAGCCTGGGGGTCACTCAGGACATCCTGGACTCCCATTACATGCTTCAGATGGCGCTGCTCGATCCGGCGGCGCGGCCCGAAGTGGAAGCCGCCAACATCGCCCCTTTCATGGAGGTCCACAAGGCCGAAAGGCTTCCAACCGTCGACGATTATCGTGACATCGAGGGCCTGGAGGTCAAGCCGCCGGATGTCTGGCGCTATTTCGTGCGCGTCAAAAAAGGCGTACTGGCACGGTTCATCGATGATAACCGACTGCAGGACCTGGATCCCCGCAAGGCCGAAGACGAGTTCATCTACCAGAACTCCACCCGCATCAATCAGGCGTTTTACGCGTCATTGGGGGAGCAGCGGGCCTTCGTACTGTCCCACGCCCGCAACCTGATGATTCTGAAAATCGTCGGTTATGCCGAAAAAGTGGTCGAGTATTATCTCCTCGACGATTTCAAGGCCCATGGATGGATTGCCCACCAGCGCTATCCGACCAAGGGCCGGGTCTGGCATCCCGGCGGCGCCCATCCCTTCAGCGGCATGGACGAGGCCCTGGTACACAACGGTGATTTCGCCAATTACCATGCGGTCTGCGAATACCTGAAGCAGCACAACATTTACCCCCAATTTCTAACGGATACCGAGGTTTCGGTGCAGTTGCTGGATCTGTTGAACCGCACCTTCGAATACCCGATGGAATATATCATCGAGGCCATGGCGCCGACCACCGAGCACGATTTCGACCGGTTGACGCCTGAAAAGCAGCGCATCTATCGATATATCCAGTCGGCCCACATCCATGCTTCCCCGGACGGCCCCTGGTTTTTCATCATTGCCCGCAACAATCCCTATGCGAACTACTTCCAGCTCATCGGGATCACCGACACCTCCATGCTGCGCCCGCAGGTGTTTGCCCTGCAGGAGGGTGAAGTGCAGATCGGCCTGATCTGCTCGGAAAAGCAGGCCATCGACGCCACGCTTCAGAACCTGGCGGCCGAAGACGATCGCTTCTGTCCGGTGGCAGACAAGTATTGGAACGCCCGCGGCGGCAGCGCCGCCGACGGCGGGGCCTTTATCTTCACCGTCAGGGACGCCGGCAGGGGCGACGGCTCCAAGGAGCTTGTCTGCACCAACAAGTTCGGCACACCGGTCCGGACGCCGGAAGGACAGGCGCACTTCCGTCCGTCGCTCGGTCTGAGGGCCGCCGACAATGGAAACGAGATTTCCGCCACGGTGGTCAGGAGTATGGCGGCCGCCGACACGTCTGATCTCAAAGATTACGGCACCACCCACCTTCCCGGGTGGGACTATCCCGCACTTAGTCATTTCTGCCGTGAACTGGTTGATCAGGGCGCAAAAAACGACACCGCCAAGACCAGGGCCATCGAGGTCATGGCGTTTCTGAACGACCGCCGGCTGGCGACCGGTGCCAAAAAGCGCAGCTCGACGCTTCAAATCGTCAGGGAAAACCTGACCGCACTCTTCAGAACCGCGCCAAAAATCAACACAAACGGCAGCAGTATTTACCGTCAGATCGACTGGTCGACGCGGGCTGCGCTGCGGCCTCCGCAGGAAACGGAAAAGATACTGGTGGTGAATGCCAGGGAGTTTCCACCCGAAGGCGATACCTGCGACGCACGTTTGATCTGTGCGGCGTATAAGATGGGATGGCGCCGGTTTCTCTGTTACGGGTACAAGGGTCAGCGCTTCACCGGCTGCGGTCTATTGAGCAACACCGACGGCGTACGCATCGATGTTTACGACAGCTCGGGCGACTACCTCGCTTCAGGCATCGACGGCCTCGAGATCCGTGTCCATGGAAACGCACAGGACCAGCTGGGGCAGATCATGAAACGTGGGAAACTGGTCATCTACGGCGATGTCGGCCAGACCTTCATGTACGGCGCCAAGGGGGGTGAGGTCTACGTCCTTGGCAATGCGGCCGGGCGACCGCTGATCAACGCCGTCGGGCGTCCTCGCGTGGTCATCAACGGCACGTGCCTGGATTATCTGGCCGAATCCTTCATGGCCGGCGATCCCCTCAACGGCGGTGGCTTCGTCGTGCTGAACGGCCTCGAATTCGATCCGAACGGCAGGATCCTCGCCCGGGAACGCCCTTACCCGGGGTCGAACCTCTTCTCTCTGGCCTCGGGTGGCGCCATCTACCTGAGGGACCCGCGCAAGACCGCCGTCGAAGGGCAGCTGAACGGCGGCGAGTTCGTGGACCTGACGCCGGCGGACTGGGACCTGATTCTTCCTTACCTCGAAGAGAACGAAAGATTGTTCGGGATCTCCGTCGATAACGACCTGCTGCGGGTCGACGGAGAAATAAAGGACTACCGGTCGGTCTACCGCAAGGTACAGGCCGCCAAGCTCGATGTCCTGGCAAAGGCCTCTGTCGCCTCCGAAGAGTGGGGCGAGGACTGGCAGGAGGAGTGAAGCAGGGTAGTAACTTTTAAAACCAGTAGCGGATACCGATGTCGAATCCGTTAGATGCACTTTTCACCCCGCTGAACGTGCCGCCCAAACCGGAACGGTGATGAATGCCGGTAACAAGATTCCATTGCGGAATGAGGAACCCTATTTCTGGTCTTTATTAGGTGGTTCAAGAAGGTCTTCGAAAGCCGGCATCAGTTGCTTGGCCTTCCATTCCGTTAAAAAGAAGGGATAGGGGCTATCCGAAGAAACGGCCGGATAGGAGTTGTCGGTTTCGCTCTGCTTGGCGAAGATCGACAGGCGATGCGCTTTTTGGCCTTTTAATTCCAAGGTGTAAATCGGGTCCTTATAATCGGCCGTGACATGATCCGTAATGTATTTTTCACACGCCAATTGGGAAACCGCGGCCAACAGTTCGTCCACTTTGGCGGAAGCGGCGGCGCGGCCGTCGTTCGCCTGCCAGACCATTATGGCCTTCAGCGGCGGTGACGTTTCCTTGGCCGTATCACCCTCTTCCTTCTCACCGGTCTCTGCCAGCGGGGCCTCGTGCCGGGCCAGCGTCATGGTTTCCGTGCCTTTTGTCAGTCGGATTTCCTGGATATCGCTGGCGGCGAAGGAAAGAACAACCTTGTCCCGCAGATCTTCCACGCCCTGTTCGAACGTGGTCCTGAAATTGTTGCGTGCCTGGTAGACCTTCGCGTCGCCGGCCAGCTTCACGAACGTGTGCCGGAACGAGGGGGCGACCTTGCCGATTTCAAACTCCCGTTCGGGCGTCGTGCCGGCCCAGGCCTTGACCGATATTTTGTTCTTGTCGGTCAGATCGTATCGGATATAGTCCTTGGACTCGGACATCATCGCCGTCAGTGAAAGAGCGGAGATGGCATCGAGCATCCGGCTGACCTTGGCCCTGTCGGCCGGATACTTTTGCTCTCCGATGGTCCAGCTGTCGTCGGCTCTGTTCAGACTGATCATTCCTTCAGGACCGTTAATATCGATGCGGGTGATCGATTGGACCGGAACCGATGGCTGTTGCGGTAGCCGGTAAAGGGTCCGATCGGTTTGACGCGTCAACAGATAGATCGACAAGCCGACGATAACGACCGCCAGAATGACGACTTCTTTCTTCAGCTTCATCGTCTTCCTCTCTTATCCTTGAAACATTTCCTGGATGCGTCTCTTGCGGGAAATCCTCCGGAACCAGACGGCGATGCCAAAAAGAACCACCAAGATCGGCAGTCCGGCAATGTTGACTGTCTTGACGGCGGTTTTGGCGCCAGCACCGATCGGCAACAACGGGTTGAAATCCTGCTTCTTGCCGCGCAGGATTGCGATGTCTTCGCGGCCGTTCAAGGCGTCGATCACGTTCAAAATGAAAACGGCGTTGGCCCCCCGGCCCTGGGAGTCGATCACGTTGTCGGTCAGCATTTCCGAAGAGGCCATGATGAAGATGCGCCCCGGCTTGCCGCGCGAGATAAATGCGCCTTCGCTTTCGACCGGCATCGGCGCGCTTTCAGGTTTTTCCTCTGCCTGCGCTTGCGGCGCAGCGGCTGGAGCGCTATCCGGGTTCCCCTCCTTTCCGACTGGAGGATTGGCTTCGTCGGCCGCACCTGTTTTTGCGTCGTTTGCTGCATCGGGAGGGGCTGTTTTCTTTTCAGGCAGGGGTTTGCCGGTGAAATAGCTGCTGAAGCCGCCTTCCAGTAGGTATGCCAGCGGGTAGCTCTGAAATTCATCTTCACTCTGGGGCGGTCGGATCAACTGTGGGTTGAGGTTGATCCGTCCCCGCATTTCCCATGACTTCGCCGAGGATGAAAAAACCCGGTAGGCTTTTATGTCGCTCTCCTTGAGGCGATCCTCGATCAACTCCAGCGGGGAGATGCGGACCGCCACCAGGCGATTGATGTTTTGCATGAACTCGAGGTCGTGATTGATCATCTGGCTTAAGATCAACGGGGCGAAGTAGATCGGCCGTTCACCGCCTCCCAGAGATTGGGGCATTTCCTGATTGAAGCAATTTTCGTCCATCACGTAGGACTGGTTGACGCGGATACCATAGTGATCGAGCAGCTTTTCCAGACCTGTCTTGAGCGGTTCGTAACGGGGACCCGGGTTCATGCCGCGGGGCATCTGCTGTTGTGGCATGATCTCATTAAAACTGTCCGGTATGAGCAACAAATCTTTTCCCTGCATCAGAAACTGATCGATCTGAAACAGGTCGTCGTCGCTGAAATTTTCGGTGGGGCGGACTATCACCAGAGAGCGGAGACTTGACGGGATCCTGCCGTCTTTGAGATTCACGTCCTTGATGGTGTAATTCTGTGAGACAACCATCCGGAAATTGTTCAGCGTTTCCGCGTTTGGCTGCTCGGCGGGGTTCATACGCGGCTGCGGCATGAGTGGAGGGGTTCCCATGTCCGCCAGGTAGCCGATATCTTCGTTGATATCGATCAGAGAGTCGATGTTTTCGCCGATCAGATTTTCAAGCGTGTCCGGAGCGACCAGTTCATAGCGGGTTCCGATGATCGGAATTCGCAAAACGTTGACGAGCTGCACCGTGGCTGTTTTGCCGCCATGTTCCAACACGAGGCCGACGGTGCCCTCACCGGCGGTGAGGTTCTCCTGAGGCAGGTCGGGCCACTTGAGGCTGAGCAGGTTGATTTTCTTTGTCTGCAGCTCTCGCGTCGCATCGGGGTTGGTGGAGGGGTCCAGACGAATGTACTCGAGCTTGCTTAAAAATGTGGGATTGAGTTTATCGATTATGGTAGCGACGCTTTCTGGGAGATCGGGCAGGTTGTTGAGCCCGATGACGGGTGCTACTTTGTTCAGGGAAGAGGACAGGAACAGGGCGATTCGGATTTTGCCCTGCAACCGCAGCAGGGCGCTGACCTTGTTGTTCAGCTTCATGATGGCGGTCGTCAGCTGGTATTCCAACCGGTCGACGGAGGTTATGGTCGGGATGCGTTCGATCAGGTCGCCGTGTAGGATCACCAGACCCATGTAAGCCTTCTGGAACTTGACCTCGTCTTTTTCGATGACCTGAATCTGGATCGGGCTGATGCCGTAGTTGTCGGCCAGCTCCTGATTGGTTTCGGCGCCAGGTTTGAGGTCGCCTTCTTGCGGACTGACATCGTAGAAGCGGTAGTTGAAATACTTACCGGCATAGACGGCGTATTCTTCGAGCAGGTCGCGCAGGTATCGCTCGATGTTGTTGTAAGGCGCCGGCAGGTTCTTGGTAAAGAAGACATTGACGGTCAGCGGTTCGGAGAGCGTGGCGACCGACCGGCGGCTGGCCTCGGAGAGCGAGTAAGCCCCGTTGGCGGTCAGATCGAACCGCTGAAAAAGGGTGATGCCGGCCAGGTTCACCAGCACCACCGCGACAAGATAGATGAAGAATTTGAAATACTTTCCGCTCTTAACCTTTCCCACGATACACGATCTCCTTAATTTTTATCTTCGAGCGCCAAGTGGGCGGCGTATAATCCGATGAAGCAGATGCTGAGAAAATAGATGATGTCGCGCGTGTCGATGATGCCTCTGGAGATGTTTTGAAAGTGCTGGTCGACGCCCAGATACGCTACCGCTCCCAGGATACCCCGCGGCAGAAAAAAGAGCATCCGTTCGATCAGGGTCAGCGCGAAGCAGATGGTCATGCCGATGATAAAAGCAACGATCTGATTGCGGGTCAGGGAGGACGCGAAGAGTCCGATGGCGGAAAAGGCGGCCCCCAGCAGCACGGCGCCCAGATACCCCCCGATGACCGGGCCCCAGTCGAGCTGGCCGAGAAAGGCCACTGTGACAACATAGCCGACGGTCGGGACCAGCATGGCGACGATAAAAGCTACCGCAGCGGCGAATTTGCCGAGAATCACGTCATTGAAGCTGACCGGTAGAGTGAGCAGGGTTTCGTAGGAACCGACGTTGAGTTCCTCGGCGAAGAGCCGCATCGTGACGGCCGGGACGACAAAGGCCATGATAATCGGCAGCATGGAAAAAAAATTCCTGAGGCTGGCCTGTTCCAGGATGAAAAAGGTGGTGAAAAAGAACCAGCCGGTCACCAAGAGAAAGATGGCGATGACGATATAGGCGATCGGCGAAACGAAATACGTACCGAATTCTTTTCTGAAAATGGGAACGACCGCTCGCATGTCAGTTCTCCTTGGTCAATTCGCGAAACACGGTTTCAAGGGTCCGGGACTCCTGGTAAAACTCCAACAACTCCCAGTCGGTTTGCTTGACGGTGCGGTAGACTTCACCCCGCAGGTCTCTGGTGGACGGCACGGAGAGCGTGATTCTCAATTGACCGTTGACGGCATCCAGTCTCACAACCTCCTTCACGCCGGCGGTGGCGGACAGTTTCTGCCGCACGGCGTCGCTGTCGGCTCGCTGCAGGGTGAGATGGATCAGGCTGGTGTCGCCCGCGGATTGCTTCAATTTGTCGATGTCGCCGTCGGCCACGATTTTGCCACGGCTGATGATCACGACGCGGTCGCAGGTGGCTTCGGCTTCGCTCAGGATGTGGGTCGAAAGGACAACCGTTTTTTGCTTGCCGATGCGCTTGATGATGTCCCGGATCTCGACGATCTGGTTGGGATCCAAACCGGAGGTTGGTTCGTCCAAAATGAGGATTTCCGGATCGCTCATCATGGCGTGCGCCAGTCCCACCCGCTGCTTGAAACCCTTGGACAGCTCTGCGATCGGCATGTGCATCACCGTGTTCAATCCGCACAGATCACCGAGTTCGCGAAGGCGCGCAAACTTTCGGTCCGGCGGGATTTCACGAATATCGGCAACATAGTTCAAATAGTCGAACACCAGCATGTCATGGTAGAGCGGCGCCGATTCGGGCAGATACCCCATGATTTTCTTGATTTCGATAGGATGGCGGTCGATGTCGAGCTCCTTGACCCGGATCGTTCCGGCACTGGGTTGCAGGAACCCGGTCAACATTCTCAAGGTGGTCGTCTTGCCGGCGCCGTTAGGCCCCAGTAGACCCAGGATTTCTCCCTTTTGAATCTCGAAGTTGATCTGATCCACAGCGGCGATGTCGCCATAATTTTTGGTCAGATTTTCGACGTGGATCATCGGCTGCTCCTTTTTTTGTTTCCATCGTTCAGGATCACAGTAAGTCAACCGCAGGGGCCGGTGGAAAATTTTTCAAAACTACATTTATAAAAAAAAGCCTGTCGATTGTCAATACACTTGCGATCAGCCATGGTGGTGTCGGTAAGAATACATTACCCTAAACTGATTGGTTCCGGGTTCCGGGTTCTGGGTTCAGCCCTGCCGCTGGCCGCAAGCGACCACTTTGATCGAGAAAGAAACTGTGCCAATTTGGCGTTGTTTCATACGAGGGTTAAAAGGTTCTGGGTTCTGGGTTCAAAGGTTCCAAAGTCAGAAATCTCAAATTCCAAGCACCAAATTACAAAGAAATCCCAAATTTTTCACCCTGCGGAATAGTGTATCTTCCGTGATTCTTTCACATATGTTTCCCGATAATCGTTATTCTGTTTCATTTTTTGTTTCCTTGATTATTCCACAGGGCAAGTATCCAAGGACCCAAACAGGTTTGACATTTTGAATTTTGGACATTGCGATTTGTTTGCGATTTGGAATTTTACACCGAAACTTAAACGTTTCCTCTTCGATCAAGCTGGATGCTTGCGGCCAGAGGCAGTGCGAAACCTTGAATCCCGTCCAGGCGGGAAACCGCTTAACATAAAAATACAGTACATGGGTTTGATTAATCACAGGAAGCACTAACGCTTGTCGGTGGGGTCAAATCGGCGACGGACGGTCGAGAAGCGCCAGGATTTTTTTCGACGTATACTCGGCGACATCCGCCAGGCCGTCGATAGGCATGAAATCCGCGGCATTGTTAGAAAAGAGGCACCTCACGGAGGCGGGGAACTCCTCATCGGCGCGGTAGAATATGTAGCACAGTGAAATCTTGGGCAGGGGGCGCACCAGAAAACTGAAGTCTCCACCGGCCAGGCGCGATGACGGCTCGCCTTGCAGGATACGCATGATCAACGGTTGCGCCGCTTCGATCTGGCCCACCCGCGGTGTCAGCGGGGTTTCGGTATGGCTTGTGAAGGCGCCGGCATAGGGCATGCTGTTCGGCAGCTCCTTGAAGGCTCTCAGCGGCGCCACGATCGGCAGTGTCGGGCCGGCGTGGCGGGCGTATAGGGAAATAAGGATTCCCGGAACACCGGTTTCACGGCGGTCGTTCAGGAAAACGCCGTCCGGCGATATCCGGCAGGCTTCACCGAACGCTTCGAAAACGAAACAATCGCCGTCCCGCTCTGCGGGCAGCGTCGACGACAACTGCTCAAGAGACGATTCGTAGAGAAGACCCAGATTTTCTTTGATAATTTTGGCGTAGTTGGTGTGCATCTGTCTTATCTTGTCGGGTTAGGGTTCACCAAGAAATAAGTCCGCAATTTTGATGAACTATTAAAGTCTCATTTCATACGGATACGTAAAAAGCTCGAGATCAAGGCTTGCGAATTTCGAGCAATGAGGAGTACTTATGGTCCGCCGCAGTGACGAGAAATGAAGCTTAACGCAGATATCGGGCATCTTACGGATCCGTCAATTTTGGGCGTTGCGGCGCCCGGCCAGCTGCAAAAAAGCTAACGGGAAACCGTTTCTGTGTCAAGCGGTCACCCCACGCAAGCACAGCAATATATGGCATATCAGCGGGCTGCAGTCTCTTCGGCGGTTGACAAAACCCGAATCTTGAACCACAAGAATATGACGTGCCATTTTCTGCCCGTCATTCCGGTCGTGGATCAGCGGTTCTCGATTAATCTTTCTGGATCGGAAACTGATCAGCGGCTTTAATATAACCGTGGATGGGCACAAGGTTTCTCAGAGAGAAGATGAGAGAGGTCTGACGGCCTATGTTGATTCCTGTTCCGCCCGGCATCAGGGGGTTGATCTTCGACTGTGATGGAACGCTGGCCGATACGATGCCGATTCATATAGCCGCGTGGTGCGATTCGTTTGCCGCTCGAGGGGTTACGTGCCCCGAGGACTTCATTCAGAGCGTCACGGGCATGCCGGCCGAGAAAATCGTCGCGGTCTTCAACCAGCGGTACCATCATCACATCGATGCCCTGGCCTTCGCCGCCGAAAAAAACCGCCGGGCCCGTGAACGACTTTCAGAGGCCGCGCCGATCGATCCGGTCGTCGATATCGTCCGACGCTACCGGGGGATATTGCCGATGGCGGTTGCTTCGGGCGGCACCCGTGACAACGTGCTTCTGACCCTCAGGGCCCTCGGTCTGGCGGATTGTTTCGAGACCATTATCACCGCCGATGACCCGGTCAAGCCGAAGCCCGATCCGGACATCTTTCTTGAAGCCGCCCGGCGCATGCGGGTCGCACCGTCGCACTGCCAGGTTTTCGAAGACGGTGATGCCGGTCTGGAGGCGGCCCGCAAAGCCGGAATGGTGGCCACGGATATCCGCCCATTTGTCGGGCGGGGAAACTGATATGCAGCGCCTGCGGCTGATACCGCCGGTGATCATCGCGCATCGGGGGTATCGGAAACGGTATCCCGAAAATACGCTGGCCGCTTTCGCAGCGGCTTTCGACGCCGGCGCGCGCATGGTTGAACTGGACGTAACCCTGACCAGGGATCGCCGGGTCGTGGTGCTGCACGACGACACCCTCGACCGGACCACCGATGGTCGCGGCCAGGTTCGCGGCTTCACCTTGGATGAACTGAAACAGTTGGATGCCGGGAGCTGGTTCGATCCGCGTTTTACCGGCGAACGTCTGCCCACATTGGAAGAAGTGTTGGACCTGTGCGCCGTTCGCGGAATGGTGAACATCGAAATCAAGGCCGGCGCATTTGAAGCCGGTCGTCTTGCGGATGCCATCGAGGAACAGGTCCTGGCCGCAGTGGCGGAAAGGGGTATGGGCGACCGCGTACTGATCTCCAGTTTCGAGACGCGTTTCCTGGCCCGAATTGCCGACCGGACAAATGCTCCGGCGGTCGGCGTGCTGACCGAATGGCGCATCGGTTCCGATCCGCTGAGCCTTTGCAAAAAGCTGCGGGCCTTTTCCTGGCATCCGGATTTTCGCAGCGTCACCACCGCAAGGGTCCGGGCCATGCACGCCGCCGGCATTATGGTGTTCCCTTACACGGTCAACCGATCCGAAGATTTTCGAGGCCTGCTGCAGATGGGGGTCGACGGAATTTTCACCGATGATCCGACGCTGTTGCAGGCCAGTATTAGGCGTGTCGCCGGAAAGAAATCATCATCACCATGATATCGACGAGATGCTCGCTTCAAGCCGCTGCTCTATTTCCTGACCATTGCTCCGCTGGTGATTCCGGGCGTGATTCTGGGGATTTCCATTCTCATGTTCAGCACCACTCTGGGCAACACTTTCGAAGATGCATGGCAATGGGACATCGCACTGTTTCGACCCGGTTTCTGGCTGGTGGTACTGGGGCAGTTTTCGTTTATCGCGACGTTGGTCACGCTGGTCGTTTCGGCGCGGTTGAAGAAATTCGACCGCACTCTTGAAGAAGCCGCTTTGAACCTGGGCGCCAACCGGTTCGAGGTCATCTGGTTCATCACGCTTCGATTTTTAAGACCCGCGGTCATCGGCGCCGGGGCGGTGGCATTTCTGATGTCGTTCGAGAACTTCAACACCATCTTGTTTCTGGTCGGCTCGGAGACGACCCTGCCGATAAATCTTTATCTTCAGGTTCGTGACGGCAGCACGCCGGTCATCAATGCGATTTCCTTTCTTCTGATCGTCGGCACGTCGCTGCTGGCGATGGTCAATTTGTATCTCGGTAAAAAAGAGACATAAAAAAACCGCGGTACGATTTCTCGTACCGCGGTTTTTTCCTTGTGGGAGGGAGGGGTGATTTATTTTTTTTCTTCCTTGACCTCTTCGAAATCAGCGTCGACCACGTCTTCTTCAGGTGCTTTGGCGCCGCCGGCTCCGGCGTCACCACCGGCTCCGGGCTGCTGACCGCCTTTCTGCGACGCTTGCTGATACATGGCCTCGGCCAGCTTGTGCGACTGCTGAGTCAGCTCTTCGCTGAGACGCTTGATCTCCTGAGTATCGTCGGTTTCCATCGCCTTGCGCAGTGCAGCGATAGCCTCTTCGACCTTCTTCTTCGTCTCCTCGTCAACCTTGCTTCCCAGATCCTTGATCGATCTTTCGGTGGTGTAAATCAACGTGTCGGCAGTATTGCGCGCCTCGACAATCTCCTTTTTCTTGCGATCTTCATCGGCATGCAGTTCGGCATCTTTAACCGCTTGCTGAATCTCCTCTTCGCTGAGTCCGGAGGAGGCCGTGATCTGAATCGACTGCTCCTTGTTGGTGGCCAGATCTTTGGCCGACACATTGACGATGCCGTTGGCGTCGATGTCGAAGGTCACTTCTATCTGGGGTATGCCCCGCGGAGCCGGAGGGATGCCGACCAGTTCGAATCGTCCCAGGGTTTTGTTGCTGGCGGCCATTTCGCGTTCACCCTGCAGGACGTGAATCGACACCGCCGGCTGACTGTCGGCCGCTGTCGAGAAGATCTGGCTCTTTTTGGTCGGGATGGTGGTGTTTTTTTCGATCAGCCTGGTCATCACACCGCCCAGGGTTTCGATACCCAGTGACAGCGGGGTGACGTCCAGCAGTAGAACGTCTTTGACGTCGCCTTTCAGCACACCGCCTTGGATGGCGGCACCGACGGCCACGACCTCGTCCGGATTGACGCCTTTATGCGGTTCCTGGCCGAATATGCGTTTGACCCGTTCCTGGACTGCCGGCATACGGGTCATTCCGCCCACTAGGATGACCTCGTTGATCTGGGAGGCGGAGAGGCCGGAATCCTTCAGGGCCGTTCGACACGGCGGCTCGAGTTTGTCGAGCAGGTCGCTGATCAGAGATTCGAGCTTAGCGCGCGATACTTTGATGTTCATGTGTTTGGGGCCGCTGGCATCGGCCGTGATAAACGGTAGGTTGATGTCGGTTTCCATCGAGGTCGACAGCTCCATCTTGGCCTTTTCGGATGCTTCCTTCAAACGTTGGAGCGCCATTTTGTCTTTGCGCAGATCGATCCCCTGATCTTTCTTGAACTCGTCTGCCAGGTAGTCGATCAGACGCAGGTCGAAATCCTCTCCGCCCAGGTGGGTGTCGCCGTTGGTCGCCTTAACCTCGAACACACCCTCGCCTATTTCGAGGACTGAAATGTCAAAGGTACCGCCCCCGAGGTCGAAGACGGCGATTTTCTCTTCGCGCTTTTTGTCGAGGCCGTATGCCAAAGATGCGGCCGTCGGTTCGTTGATGATGCGCAGCACGTTCAAGCCCGCGATGCGCCCGGCGTCCTTGGTAGCCTGTCGTTGGCTGTCATTGAAATAGGCCGGAACGGTAATGACGGCATCGCTCACCGTCTCCCCGAGAAAGTCCTCGGCGTATTTCTTGATGTATCCCAGGATGTAAGAGGATATTTCGGCCGGGCTGTGCTGTTTGCCCCGTATATTGATGCGCACATCGCCGTTGGAAGCGCGTTCGATTTTGTACGGCAGAATCTTCATGTCCTGCTGGATTTCGTTCGATTCGAACTTGCGTCCGATCAACCGCTTGACGCCGAAGACCGTGTTTTCCGGATTGGTAATCGCCTGTCGTTTTGCAATTTGCCCGACCAGCCGCTCTCCACTCTCGGACATGGCAACAATAGAGGGTGTTGTGCGCCCTCCTTCCGGGTTGGTGATGACTTTGGCATCGCCCCCCTCCATGACCGCCACGCAAGAGTTGGTGGTGCCGAGATCGATACCGATAATTTTACCCATTTTTTTTCTTCCTCCTTAGCGTTGAACCTTTTTCAGGAGATGCTCACCCCGTTGTATGGACCGAAATTTGCGGATCAGCCGATTAAGATATTTCTTTGTTCTTCGGCATTGCCACGACGACCATGGAGGGTCGGAGCAACCTGTCATGCATGAGGTAGCCTTTCTGCAATTCATTGACCACCGTGTTTTCCGGATGTTCGTCGCTTTCTTCGCGCATTACCGCTTCGTGAAAATTAGGGTCAAACGGTTTACCGAGCGCATCTATCGGCTCGACATGAAAATTTTCGAAGACCTTAAGGATTTCCTTGCGGGTCAACTCGACACCGTCAAGCAGGCAGGCGTCCGTGTTGTCGGAAGCTTCTGCGGCCGCTTTGATGGCCAGATCGAGGTTGTCTATGACTGGCAGCAATTCCCTGAGCAGAGACTGATTGGCATATTTTTTGAAGTCTGCCATTTCCCTGGCAGTTCTTTTCTTGTAATTCTCGAACTCGGCCGAGACCCTCAACAAACGGTCATAGCTCTCCTCGGCTTCTCCGGTTTTGATTTCGAGTTTGGATTTCAGGTCCTTAATCTCTTCCGATTCGACGCTTTGCGCGGTATCAACCGGATCAATTTTCGGTTCGCGTTCATCATCCGCCCCGACACCAAGGCTCTTGCCACCTTCGGCCGAATTTTCCTGAAATTCGCTACCCTCGTCTATTTTTATTTTTTTTCCTTCCGGCATCAGGCGATAATTTCTCCTGGAATTTTAGATAGTTTTTACGCAAAATTGATTTGCTGCCCAAATGACGATCAGAAAGTAATGATATATGATGGCTTGTCAAGGTGTGATTTCAAGAAGGATTGGAAGTACTTATCAATTCAGGAGATGACTCGGGGATGATATAACTCGCAGGGAAGAAGCGGTTGTGCACCCACTTTTGAATTTCTTCCTGAAAAGGAAGGCCATCGATATGACCGGGATCGATCCACGACACAGACCGCATCACTTATCGCTGCTTCCTCCCGGACCTGACGAGGTTCGTGACCGCCTGTTGCGCGGCGGCCGGTCGGATGGTCGACACCCGTTCGGAACAAAACCCTAGAGTGGGAATTCAGCCCCGCATAAGCGGATTTCGGGTACAGGGCACCGCTGACTCCCCGCCTAGCACAACCGGCGATAGGATAAACCAATCCCATTATTTTTCAAGGGAAAAAAGGTGCGGACCTCAATAATCCGCAAAACAGGCATCCCGTCGCAGCGGCCGCCGCTCCGGGGCAGCGTGTTGACTTAATTCGGGTTCTCTCCTAAAAGATGGCTACTTACCGATTATCAAACGGAGACGTCAGCGCTATGACATCGACGCATAACGCTCCTGAAAACAGCCATATCCGCCGCCGCGTCCTCGAAACGGTCAAGCGGACAATCGCCGAATATGAGATGGTCGCTTCCGGTACCGCTTTATTGGTAGGTGTCTCCGGAGGACCGGACTCGGTGGCGCTGCTGCATATCCTGCAGCATCTGGCGTCCGAATACGGACTGCGCCTGGCCGTCGCCCACTTCAACCACGGTTTGCGCAAAGAGGCCGACGATGAGGCCGAATTCGTAACGACCCTATCCTCCGGCCTTGGGCTCGCATGCCACATAAAAAAGGAAGATGTTTCCCGCTACCGGCATCGCCACCGGTTGTCGCTCGAGGAGGCCGCCCGGATCAGACGCTATGCGTTTTACGATGATATCGCGACCCGACATCATTTCGACAAAATTGCATTGGGGCATCAAGCAGACGACAACGCCGAACTGGTGCTGATGTTTATGATCAGAGGCAGCGGACCGGTCGGTTTTGCCGGTATTCCGCCGGTCAGAGCGGACAGGATCATACGTCCCTTGATCCGGTTGCCCCGCCGGGACATCCTCGATTATCTGAAGACGGTCGGCTTGGCATATGTCACCGATCGTTCCAACCGGGACATGCAGTTCATGCGCAACCGAATCCGCAACCATTTGGTGCCCCTGCTGCGACGTTCCTACAACCCGAAAATCAGCGAAGCGTTGAACCGGCTGGCCGACATTCAGCGAGAGGAACAGGCTTGGATCGAGGGCATAGCCAATACGCTGTACCACGATGTTCGATTGACCGATGAGGCGAACCGTCTTCACCTGTCGATCGCACAATTGGTGCGGCAACCCAAGGCTGCTCAGCGGCGGATAATCCGGAAAGCCATCGCCGACATGAAGGGCGATTTGCGGCGGATTTCCTTTGCTCACGTGAGGGCGGTCCTCGATTTGCTTTCCGTCGACCGGCCGGACGGTATGCTGGACCTACCGGACGGCATCATGATAGAGCGAATCGGAAACGTCTTGAGGGTTTCAAAAAGAAGCGGAACGACTCGGCCGAAACCCTGTGCGGTCGAGGATATCTACCCGCTCACCTTTTGCTACGGTGTGAAAAAGCCGGATAAGGTGGCTGTGATCGTAACGGTCGAAGAAATCGATTGCCGGGTTATTTTTTCGACCGTCGCCGCCGGAGTCTCTGAAAATCTTCGCCAAGCTGGACAGCAAGTGGCTTTTTTTGATATGAATAGCCTGAATTTTCCGCTCACGCTTCGCAATGTTCGCGCGGGCGATCGCTTCAGACCCTTCGGTCTGCAGGGTGCTCAAAAGATCAAGAAATACTTTATCGATCACAAGGTGCCCAGAGAAAAGCGGCGGGCCTGTCCCGTTCTGCTGAGTGGAGGCCGTATCATCTGGCTGATAGGGCATCGATTGGCAGACGACTGTCGCGTGACACCGTCCACGCGGGAAATCCTGCGGGCGGAGATAGCTTGTTTAACAAGTGATCATGATTAATTTCAAATAGCAAGCGTATATCGCTAGACACATGCGCTACGACCGATAAACAGTTGACAAATTTTCTTTGATGACCGATGACGATGGGGCGATTTTTTCGTAAACCCTAAGAAATGTTGAATTACACCGCTATTCAACTTTCCGACGGGCAACCTTTCAGCAGGAGGTAGGATCATTTGAATCCTTTTTACAAAAATTTGGCGCTGTGGCTGGTCATTACGTTGATGATGATCATGCTCTACAACCTTTTCAATCATCAGCAAATGTCGGATACCAGCATCGGCTACACCGAATTTTTGAGTATGGTCGATGAAGGTCGCGTCTCTGAAGTCGTCATTCAGGGACAGGAACTTTACGTCACCGATACCAACCGCAATCGTTTCAAGGTTTACGCTCCTCAGGATGCGGATCTGATCAATATTCTGAGGCAGAAGAAAGTAGCGATTCAGGCCAAACCGCCGGCTGAAAATCCATGGTACATGTCCGTGCTCGTGTCGTGGTTTCCGATGCTGGTGTTGATCGGCGTGTGGATCTTTTTCATGCGACAGATGCAAAGTGGAGGCGGCAAGGCGCTTTCATTCGGCAAGAGTCGCGCACGATTGATGTCGGATGGACAGACCAAAGTGACCTTCGATGACGTGGCCGGGATCGACGAAGCCAAAGAAGAGCTCTTCGAAATCGTCGAGTTTCTGAAGGACCCCAAAAAGTTCACCCGCCTCGGAGGCCGGATCCCCAAGGGGGTGCTGTTGATGGGGCCGCCCGGGACCGGTAAAACCCTTCTGGCCAGGGCCA
>JARFQH010000155.1 GCA_029287875.1 Desulfobacteraceae bacterium
GCGGTGGTCACAGATGGCCTGGGTCGTGGCCAGAACATGGCCCTCGTTGAAGCTGTTCTTCAGGGCCGACCCCCGGTGACCCGACGTTCCGAAAGCCACTCGCTGCTGAGGGTTTCCGGCATCCGGACGATGCGTGTAATATGCGCTGACCAACCTGGGGACGTTCACCAGTAGCGAATGCGGAGCCGGTTTTCCGGCAAGTTCGTGGGGTGCCAAATAGATCCTCTTTTCTTCTTAGGGCTCGCGAAAAAATAAGTTTGCAATTTTGGGTGTTGAGGCGCCCGGCCGGCAAGGCGCGAAAACGCAGGAATATCTGGATATTCCGAGTTTTCGCAACGCAGCCGGACGGGATGCATCGGCGTCCAAAATGTGAAGTAATTTTTGAGCGAGCCCTTAGTAAAAGGTTATTGAGAAAAAAGCCGAATGCGGCCGCGGATTTTAACGACCAAGACCGTTTAGATAAAGATAAATAGGTGCCGATCGTGAAATATTATATTTCTCATCATCATAAATCAAACGATAAATCTATAAGCCAGTGGTAACTGGCCCTCGTCGTTAATAAAGTCTTAGAAATCAGAATCATATAACCCTTGAACCTTGAACCCTGAACCTGAAACCGATCATTTTTGGTGACTTTTATATATTCGTTGCAACCTAATAGTGAAACACGCTATGTTAAGACTTTGAGAACATTTCCACGAAAACCACAAATAGGCCATTAATCCATGAGCAAAAAAATGATCAACTCATCACCCAACCGTTTCGGAATTGATTTCGGAACCACACGGACGGTGGTCGCCGCTGGAGAAAAAGGCAACTACCCGGTCTGCAGCTTTTCCTGGAAAGGCGATATCAAAGAATACATCCCATCGTTGATTGCGGTCGACCGGGGCAGGCCTTGTTTCGGCTGGGAAGCGGCGGCCTTGATCAACCGACCGGACGTCACGACCCTGCGATCCCTAAAGCGCTTCGCCGGTCGTCTCCGTCCTGAAGACCCGGTGGATCTGGGCCAGGGTGTATCGTTCTCGATGCTCGAACTGCTCACCCTTTTTCTATCGCACGTCCGGCGGATGGTGACCAAGCACAGTAACCTGAACATCGACCGCAAAACCCCTCTCGAGGTGATGGTTGCCGTTCCGGCCAACGCCAACAGCAATCAACGCTTCATCACTTTGGAGGCTTTTCGCCAAGCTGGATACACCGTTTTAGGGGCCATGAACGAACCGTCGGCTGCCGCGGTCGAGTTTCTGCACCGCTACCTTAAAAATCTGGGGCCGAAAAGCCCCAAACGCTATGTCGTGATCTACGATCTAGGTGGCGGAACGTTCGATACATCCGTGATCGGCATGGCCGGAAAGGGCCACGATGTCATCGCCAACGAGGGACTCGCTCAGCTTGGCGGTAACGATTTTGACGAGATTATCCTCGACATGGTGCTCGAGACCATCGGAGTTGCCAAGAGCGACCTTACGCCGAGTGAAACCGTTCGGATGCTCGAGGAATGCCGCGAACGCAAGGAAGGGTTGAAACCCAACACCCGCAAGATGGTTGTGGATGTCGGGACCGTTTTGACCGACACGGATCCGGTCGTTCTCGAGACGGGGCAGATTTATGAACGCTGCGCACCGCTCATAAGGCGCAGTCTCTCCGCCGTGCAGACCCTGGTGGAAAAACTGGCCCAAACCGACATCGGTCCTTTGGAGGGTCCCGGCCTTGCCGCCGTTTATCTGGTGGGAGGCTCGACCGCCTTCCCGCCGGTGGCGCGCCATTTGCGGGAACTCTTCGGTACAAAGGTGAAAAACTCTCCCTTTCCGCATGCCGCGCCGGCGATCGGGCTCGCCATCATGGCCGACCCCAAAAACCAAATACAGGTTCGTGAGGCGGTTTCACGTTATTTCGGCATCTGGCGGGAGCGGGAGCAGGACAAGGTCTTCGACCCGGTTTTTTTCAAAAAACAAGAAGTTGGAACGGAAAACGAAAGGCAGACGGTCGTCCGGCAGTATCGACCGCTCCACAACATCGGCCGTCTGCGCTACCTGGAGTGCAGTACGTTGGGCTCGGCTGGAGAACCCGAGGGAGACATCACCGTTTGGCGCGACATCTATTTCCCCTACGACCCCGGTTTGGCCGATCAGAAGAACCTGAAAGGCGTTCCGATCACGGTCTGTCCCGACTTGTCTTCTCAGGAGGTTGTCGAAACTTACGATTACGACACCCAGGGGATCGTTCATGTGGACATCGAGAACCGCACATCGGGCTACCGCAGGCATTTTCGTCTGACACCGGGCAACGGTTGAATGCGGCGGGATTTAAATCAGGTACGAGCGGTGTTTAGTTCAAAAATAAATTCAACCCGCAAATAGAAAATTGAAACTCAAAACCCGTAACCCCGTGGTGGCGTCTACGCCCGGATAAGCAGTTGCGAAAGACGGCTGAAACTCGCCGCCGACAGGCTCTAAGACCGGACCAGGCCCGTCTTTAAAAAAGAGTTTGGATAATGCTTCAAGGTAGTGCTTTTCATGCGGCATTATCGTTGGGTCCGGTCCAAGACCATACAAGGCGACTCAAACAGTCAACCGCTGTTCGCAACCGCTCATCCGGGCTCCGTCGCGTCATTTTCATGCATCGTAATGGCCCAAGGGGCATGAGTTTTTAGACGATTAAATCGATGATATCCTTTAACCGCCAAAACCGGCCTAACCGACTCGACCGGCACAACTGCTTTAAAACAGAGGTGGAAAAACCATATGATACGTTTTAAAATCTTAACGTATTTCGCGGTAGGCGTCTTCCTGCTGGGGGTAGTGGCAACCGTCGAGGCCGGCTGGATGATGCAGGAAAAGGAAGGCGACCAGACACTCATCTCAAAAGGACGCCTGAAGAGTTCCGCAGATAATATCTCCTGGATTCTGGACGGTCCGGGCAACAAGGTATATTTTATTGACGGCCATGAGAAAACTTACGCCATAGGCACTGTGGAAGACTACTGCGGCGCGACCACTGCACTGGTCGAGCAGACGATGAAAAATCTGCCCGCAGAGCAGCGCAAGTTGCTGGAACAGATGATGAAAAAAGATAACAAGGAAGCCCGCCGCACGGTTAGCGTGATAGCGGCCGGCGACGGTGGGAATATAGCGGGACTGAAAACGGTCAAGTACAAGGTAGAGGTGGATGGTGAGCTTTACGAAGAAATATGGCTGGCCACCGACAGCGACTTGCTGAATGAATTCAAATCGCTGAAACCGATGCTGCGGAAATTCAGCACCTGCGCAAGTACTTTCGGAACGGAGTTTACTCCGGAAAACTCATCCGAGTACCTTCAGCTGATGGAACGCGGGGTCGAAGTCAAGAGCATCGCCTACACCGACGGCAGTCCGGAACCCGTTACCGATGTCGTTAAACTGGAAAAAAAGGACTTACCTGAATCCGAGTTTTTAGTTCCCCGCGATTACCGCCAAGTTACTTTCGGGGAAATGTTGAAATCCCAGATGGATTAACATATATTAATTTAGACTTGCTGTCTCGGTGGTGTTCGTCACTTCGGACAAGCTGACCGCAGAGGATGCGCGCCCGACGGCCTTTGCTTTTGGACTCCCTGTTCTGTCTTTCGCCTTTTTGTTTCGGTTTTAGCGAAAGGGCGATTCTACATCTGTGTTCCTCCTGCTGCACCCTGCCCTAACGCGCCTCCATCTGACACCGGCGAATGAAAACAAATCCCAGTCGGGGCATTTCCAAAGATTGGGTACAAGCAAAAGGAGGCTCAAATGAAAGTGGTCTTTAAAAACGTCTTGTGCACGACGGATTTGTCGGATTTCTCCAATATGTCTGTTTATTACGGCGCGGCCCTGGCCCGCGTATTCGAAGCCACGCTCCACCTGTGCCACGTAATCGACCTTCCGATCGTCTCGGTTCACGGCGAAGCCTTCACCTATCCCCCCGATTACGCGCAAACCCTCAAAGAAGATGCATTGCGGCAGATGGACATGCTCATGACACCGCTTCAGGTAAAATGGACGCCCCATGTCGAAATGGGCGCCATCGCCCACACCGTTTCCGATCTGGTGGGCAGCACGCAGGCCGACCTGGTGGTTTCCGCCAGCCACGGCCGTTCGGGTCTGAAACGGCTGTTGCTCGGCTCGGTCACCGAACAGCTGCTTCGGAGCATCCGCTGCCCGTTTCTGGTCGTGACCGCGCCTGAAAAACGGGACGACGATCTTGCTGAGAAGAAGATTACGCGGGACACCGTCGAAAATTTCGGATTGAAAAAAATCCTGGTCGGCTCTGATTTTTCTCAGGATTCGGCCAATGCGGTGACCTACGGCTTCAGCCTGGCTCAGGACTTTCAGTCGGAGCTTCACCTGGTACACGTGGTGGAGCCTTTTGCCTACTCCGACGCCCTCATGCCCGACCCCATGACTGCCGAAGTGCAAACCGATCTGAATGCCCTCCTGACCGGAAGGCTCGAATCGCTGGTGCCGGCCGAGGCCCGCAACTGGTGCGAGGTCAAGACCAGCTGCCTGGCCGGCATGCCTTATGAGGAGTTGGTCAAATATGCCGTTTTACACGCCGTCGACTTGATCATATTGGGCATCCGGGGTCGCGGGCTCGTTGAAACGCTCTTGCTGGGGTCGACCACCGACCGCGTGATTCGGCGGGTCTCTTGTCCGGTACTGGCGGTCGGGCCGGCGACGGACGCTAAACGATAATCTAGGTTGAGCGGTTTCCCGCCCAGGCGGGATTCAACGTTCTGGGTTGAAAAGCGCTTAAACAGCACATATCTGAATAATTCCGGCTTTTTGGTATTTATAAAACCGTTGCACCCAATGGGGTATGTCGGGTATTCTGGATCTTGATCAACAGGGTATGCTATATCCATTGGTTGTAACCTTTGAACCGTTAACCCTGAACCTGGAACCGATCAGTATAGGTTATTCTTTGTAATTAGCGATTTGGAATTTTTCACCGAAACTTAAAGGTTTCCTCTTCGATCAAACTGTGCGCCCCGCCGGCCCGTTACTCTGCAAATCGGTTCTGACATACAGTTTTAACCCGCTGACCCCTACCACGGCGACGCTCCGTCCTTCCTCCACCGGCCGGTCATTTTCAACGGTTTCGGCCCGCCATAATTCTCCACGCACCCGGATATAGCCTTCGGGGTCGAGCCGGCCGGTTACGATGCCCCGGCGACCGATCATCGAGGAGGAATCGTCCGGGTCACCCCCGGCATACGAGCGCCAGAGAAGTGGAAACAGGACAAGGTCCTTCACGACCGCCAAGCCGACAATTCCCAACCCCAGCCACAAGGGGACGGTCACCCACCACCGATTGATCAGCAGAATCACCAGAACCAAAAGCACTGTCCCCGGCAACTGAATCAGCGCATAGCGCAGCACCACCTTGGGCGTCAATCGCTCCCGGTCGGTGTGGCCGAAAATCTTTGTCGGTCGTTTTCGATCCTGCATTGACGGTGATTCACAGAAGGCCTGAATTGGCCGGCAGATGAAGGCTGTGGTGTTATCGACCGGGAACGATAATGCGTGATTGTTCTTTTCCGGTGGGGGCAATGATCTGTGATTGCTCTTTTTGCCGCATCTTCTGCACCTCATCCGCCAGTTTCTCAACCGCCGCCTGCATGGCTTCCGGAAATCGCTTGATCGCCTGCTGAAGTTGCTTGGCTGGAATCATGGCCTGCACCGGCAGAGGACCGGCGGCCGTCATGAGGTTGGTCTCGCCCACGAAGATGGTTTTGCGGGTTTTATCGACCGAGCCGTCGCTGTTTACCGGGGTAAGCCGACGAATGCTGGCCACCTTAAGATCGGTAAACGTTTCTTCCAAGTAGAGGTTTTGCCGGTCGACCGTAAAGTCGATCGTCTGGTTTCTTTCTTCCGCCATTTTCGTTGCTGCTCCTTTAGGATTCGCGAAAAAAATTGCGCACTTTCAGATTGTAAACCATTTTGTGCCACCGGTAAGGCCGCGAATGGTCACGCGTTATTATATCCCAGGTTGAGCGGTTTCCCGCCCAGGCGAGATTCTACGTTCAGGGTTGAAAAGCCCTTAAATAGCTCATATCTCAATAATTCTGGTTTTATGGTGTTTATAAAACCGTTTCACCCAGTGGGGTACGTCGGGTATTCCGGATCTTGATAAATAAGGTCTACCGTATCCTTTGGTAAGCTTTGAGCATTTTTTGCTTTGAGCTTTCAGCCTTGAACCCTGAACCTGAAACCGATCAATTTTGAGATATGATACATTTGTTAAGTTTAATGACCGGCACGGTAACAGATCGCGGTCGATTAGGCAATCGGGATCATCGCAAAGTTCCAACCCGGTGTCAGGATGAACGCCTCGATGTAACCTGTCAAAGCCTCTTTTGTTGCTTCAAACCCCAAACGTTGCTAATGTCAGGTATCTGATATTTCAACCTGGATCACCCGTCCGCTTTCAGGAGTTAAATTATACACCATGGGATATGCCGCAAGAATTACCGGGATCGGGTCCGCGTTTCCGGAAAAACATTTAAGCAACGAGGAGCTCACCCGGATGCTGGCCCATCACGACGTCGAGACCAGCGAAAAGTGGATCCTGGATAGAACCGGCATCCGAGAACGCCGAGTCGCGAACGTCGAAAACGAGGCCGAAACCAACTCTTCTCTCGGCGCACGGGCGGCCCGCAAAGCGCTCAAAATGGCGGGTCGCAAAGCCGATGATATCGACCAGATCATCTATGCCACCTGTTCGCCGGACACACTGCTCCCCTCTACGGCCTGCTGGCTCCAGAAAAAAATCGGGGCGAGCAATGCCTGGGCAATGGATATCAATGCCGCCTGCTCCGGGTTCATCTATGGGCTCGTGACGGCCCAGCAGTTCATCCTGTCCGGGCAGGCTCGAACCATTCTCGTGGTCGGCGGCGAAGTACTGTCACAGATAACAAACTGGTCGGATCGCTCTTCGTGCATTATCTTTGGGGATGGGGCCGGCGCCGTCATCGTCGAGCGGGTTCCGGCTGGAAGTCGGCAGCGCATCCTGTCCAGCCACCTAACCTCGAACGGCAGCCTAAGCATGCTTTTTTACGTTCCGGCCGGCGGATCCAACCTCGAGGTCACCCCCGAACGTTACGCCAAGAACCTTCATAAGATGCGCATGAACGGCCGCGAAATTTTTAAAGTGGCAGTGCGAACCCTGACCGAGTGCGCCCTGCGCACACTTGAAAAACGGCGCCTGTCAATCGAGCGCCTCGATTGGTTCGTCCCGCATCAGGCCAACCTGAGGATTATCGAAGCGGTGGCCAACCGTCTCGCTTTCCCGATGGATCGCGTTCTGGTCAATCTGGAGCGCTACGGCAACACCTCGGCGGCTACAATCCCGTCCGCGTTGGACGAAGCCGTGCGGGACGGACGCATCAGAGAAGGTCAAACGATTCTGCTCGACGCTTTCGGCGCCGGACTGACGGCCGGTGCAGTGCTGCTTCGCTGGTAACGTGCCACTTAATCCTCAAAACGCGATCCGCTCACCGGATTGCGGAAAACGCCATGCACAGATCCGCTAAAGGCCGCCAGACGGCTCTGCTCGTCTGCAGCGCTCTATTTAATTTGATTGTTTTGACGACAGGACCATGTCGAGCGGCCGGCGACATCATGCTGCAGCTCCAGCGATTTCAGGAAGCTTTAGCCGTAAAAAACACGGAACTGCTTGACGGCGAAAAACTGATCATCGGTTTGAACGATCAACTGGAATGGAACGACCTGCCTTACATCAACAGCATCGTGGCCAGCCTCAATTCGATTGAAACCTGCCTCTACTATCAGTTGGAACTGGTTGGGGTGTATCATGACGTTGCGGGGATAAGCGACGGTTACGTCCGATCCCAATTGCCCCGCATGATCCGGCAGGTGGATTTCACTCTCAGCAGTGTTGAAATCGAATACAAAAAGATAACGGTTCAATACATGCAGGTTATCGGCACCGAGGCACTGAAGATCACCGATCGACTCAGAAAAAACATCCGGGAGACCCGGCAGCTGTTAGAAGAGCACCTGAATTGGCTTGAATCGGAATCGGCCGGAACGATTGAAAAGAAGAATCAACCGGATCGATCACCGCAAAAACTATAGCGAAGGTATCATGCAATCCAAATCCAATAAAAAGCAGGTGTTCCCGAAGGCAAAAAAATCGTCGCGGAATATGGTCTCAAAACACAATAATATTTAATATTTAGGTCATGCCCGAAAACGTGATGCAGATCGTCCAAATCCCGCCCCTTGTATTTCCCGCCGGCAAACTTATTGTATTGCAAGGTTGACGAAGAGCCGATCGCCTGTCGCGGGCGACTTTTGAAAAATAAAAATTCAACGGCGGCCCAAACATTAAATTCCTGAAACAGCACCATTTGGAGGCAGACAATGGGAAAACGTGTTGTAATCGACAAAGATGAATGCACCGGATGTGAAAGTTGTGTGGAACTCTGCGAGGAGGTTTTCGCCTTTAACGAAGATGAAGAAAAAGCCGAGGTCATCATGCCTGAAGGCGGGCCGGAGGAATGCATCGAGGAGGCCATCGAATCCTGCCCAGTCGAGTGCATCAGCTGGGAAGAGGATTGACGGCAGATTGCGGAAAAAATTACGAATACTGCGATAGAAACCTGTTCGGATTAGAAGCGCTGATCAGAACGCTATTGGATTCCGCGGGGCTTTTTATGTCGACACGCGGCGCGATGACATGGCCCTGCGCCTCGACCTGTATGGAAACGCAGTTGAATGAGGGCAGTTTCTTGCCGCACCGCAAGCCGACATTTTTACCTTTACGAAAGAAAAGAACCGCAAAGCACGCAGCATCACATAATCAGGTGGCAGAGAGATTTTGCAAGCCGAAGGTGTAGAGAAGATGGCGGGAAAACATTCCAACAAGTTGATCGAATCGTACGTAACAGGCCGAAGCATGCGAGTGTCCGGAAAGACATACACCACCGATCTCAAAATTATCGGCGATGCGGTAAAGGATAACTGGTGGCGCCGGGAGGGCCATCGGCTGTTGTCGGACGATATTGTGGACATCCTTGAAAGCAGGCCGGAGGTGCTGGTGGTCGGAACCGGATATGCCGGTAACTTGGACATTCCGGCCCGCCTCCGCAGAGACCTCGCTGAACGCGGCATCCGGCTTTTTTCCGAACGCACCGCCGAAGCCGTCGAATTATTCAATCGGCATCGGGCCCAAAACGATAATGTCACCGGTGCGTTTCATCTCACGTGCTAGTCTTCAAAATTGCCGCAACAATCGAAGCGATCCTGGCCGTTTTCTAAAATTATCTTGAGTTTCTGCAGATCGTTTCTAACCTGATGGCGCGCCTTGCGCTTGACCACGAAGCCAAGAATTTTTAAGTTTTTGAGTTCGATGTTGCTGCGGGTGAGAAACCGCGTCCCGCCGTCGACCGCTTCGAAAATGAAACGGCTTTCACCGGCAACCGGCCCTGCCGTGAAGCAATAGGTGCAGAGCTCGTTCGTGACGTACTCTGAAATGATTCCCTCGGAATCAAAAAACTGGCCCATGAAACGGTTTACCAACCTGTAGGTCGCGCCGCGACCGAAAGGCCCGTCTGAAGTCTGTTCGGACAAAATGACGTCGGATTGCCAACAAATATTGTTCTCGAGGTTCGTTGCAAACGCAAAGACTTTCTCGACGGGCTGGTTTATGATGACGCTGTCTTCTATATCGATCATTCAAAATCCCTTCTAAACTCAGAGTTGTTACTTTTCCCTGACATATTAATTTCAATCGGCGTCAATTTCAATACCCGCGCGGTCGGTCTTGGGTTTTTTCCCGATCCTTCCGGTTTAAATTCAGCCACTTCGGTCGGGTTGACAATTGCGTAATGAAACCCATTTTATAGCCCGAAAATTACAAATGTCGGTTGGCGTACTGTCAACAATTTGCAACTGAACACCAAAAAGGAGTCAAAATGGCCGGTAAAAAAGAAACACATCAGTTTAAAACCGAAGTGCAGCAGTTGCTCAATCTCATCATCAACTCCCTTTATTCCAACCAGGAAATATTTTTGCGGGAGTTGATTTCGAATGCCTCTGATGCGATTGACCGACTGAGATTCAAAGCCCAGGTGGAACCGGACATCCTGGGTGAGGACGCCGAGTTTAAAATTAAGATTGCCGCCGACGGCATTAAGAACACGCTGACGGTTTCCGATAACGGCATCGGGATGACGTACGATGAAATCATGGAAAATATCGGCACCATAGCCAAGAGCGGGACCGCGGGTTTCATGGAGGCCATGGCCCACCTCAATGATAAAAGCGTGGTATCCCCTGAGTTGATCGGCCAGTTTGGCGTCGGATTTTACAGCGCATTTATCGTCGCAGAGAAGGTGACCCTGATCTCCCGTGCGGCCGGATCGGAAACCGCTACCCGCTGGTCTTCCACCGGTGACGGCACCTACACGATCGAGGAAGCCGCCAGGGACGACCGCGGTACGACGGTGATTCTGGATCTGAAAAAAAAGGAAAAAAGCGAGCCCGATTTCACCGACGAATTCACCATCCGTCAAATCGTCAAGCGCCACTCCGATTTCGTGAACTATCCGATCGTGATGGACGTAGAGCGGGATGAACCGATTCCGGATAACGAACTGCTCAAGGACGAGGCGGGCAAAACGATCGGCAAGACCAGCCGCAAGGTGATGCGCGAAGAAACCCTCAATTCCATGAAGGCCATCTGGACCAAAGACAAGAAAGAGGTCGGCGCGGACGAGTACGAGGAGTTCTACAAGCACATCAGCCACGACTGGAATGCCCCTTTGACACACCTGCACCTTAAGTTCGAGGGCACCACCGAATACGACGCCCTGCTGTATATTCCGAGCCAGGCCCCCTTCGACCTGTTCAATCCGGACATGAAGCACGGCGTTCACC